>NHIV01000044.1 GCA_002170735.1 bacterium TMED198
TCTTCAAACTGGTTCAAATATTTTAGAAATTCTTGAAGTGAACGAATTCGGAAAGGTTGACCAATGACATGAGGATGAAGACCGATATTCATATGTCGACCGCTTTCACGGCTTTCCTCATATAGCCAATCAAATTGTTCTTTGAATACAGAAAAAGCGCCTTCGACATCTTTGCCTTGGCGCATAAACACTGTAAAATCATTAACCTCTGAACTATAGGGAACTGAGACTATATCTTTTCCTGATCTAGTTTTTACAAGATATGGTTGATCATCATTTAGTAGGTCACAAAAAAACGTAAGTCCCTCTTCAGCAATTAAATCTATTGTATTTGGAGTGGATCTTAATGAAGATGAAAGCCATCCTTTCGCATCTCTACCAACGACCTGTTTATAAATTTCTAAAGTTTTACGTATTACTGATCTCTCTGCTTCTTCATCATCTTGAAAATCAGTGAGCAGCTCACTCTGTTCGTAATTGTGGGCCACTATCTCGTATCCTTTGTTGACGGCATAATCAACTACCTCTCGGCGTTCTATTGCCATCATCCCATTTATTGTACAAGAAGTAGGTATTCCTGCCTCTTCAAAAAGTTTAAATATTCTCCAAACTCCGACTCTGTGACCATATTCTCGCCAAGTCCAATTTGGGTTGTCATAAACGTTACCGGCAAGAGTGCCTCCAACAATCCCAGGTCCTCCAGGATAGATCACGCGGTCAGTATTCTTGGTAGGTTCCCAATACTCTAAGTTGGTAGTCAATATAACCGCCATTCTTTTTCCGTTCGGCCATTTCAAAGGTTTCCGATTTGGAATCGGCACAAAATCATAATGCATATTTATAACTCCTTATTTACTGATCATCCCAGCGATCCTCAAATGAATAAATCTCTTCAAATCCGATCATATTACTAAATTCGTCGAAGCGCTGCATAGTTTGTTTATTGACTAACCCGGTTCTCTTAAATTCATTGAAAGCTTGTTGAATAGCATTTGCTGCTGAAAGAAAACCCAAGGTTGGATAAATCAAAATACTAAAGCCCAAATCAGCAAGTACTTTTGAATTTAGATCACTCAAATTTCCATCAGGTACCATTTTAAATACCAAAGGGGTTTTTATAGATTGTTTAAGTATCTTCATTTCATCAACTGTCTGAGGGGATTCTACAAAAATCAAATCAGCTCCTGCTTCCGAGTACGCTTCTGCTCTTTTTATGGCTTCTTCTAAACCTAACTCTAGCCGACTGTCTGTTCGGGCTATTATAAGAAAATTCTCACTATTTCTACTCTCTGTCGCTACACCAATTCTTTTTAGCATCTCTTGAATGTCACAAACTTCTACACCTTTGGCATGGCCGCAACGTTTTGGAAATATTTGATCTTCAATTTGGATAGCAGCAACGCCTGCTTTTTCATAGCCTCTTACAGCGTGCCTTAAATTAACCAATCCACCGTAACCAGTGTCTGCATCCACAATTATTGGTTTAGTTAGAATTGCTGAAAACGTTCTAACACGCTCCAAAATATCTGTAAACGTCATTATACCAACATCTGGCACCCCTAAATGAGAGGCTGAAACACCATAGCCACCTATAAAAACAGCTGGAAAACCAACCTTTTCGGCTATAGTTGCAGAAATCATATCATATACTCCAGGTGCAACTAATGTTTCACCGGAGTCAATTGCTCTTCTAAGTTTTGAGTCAGCCACTTATGGTCTCCAATTCTTGCTTAACTAAAGGTTCAAAGTATAATTTTGGGCCAGTTAAACTTAAATTTACTCATTAATAAAACCCTTGTCCAGATCTCCCTTTAACACTAAACTGTTACTTGAAATTTTCTGATCTAATTAAGAAAAGAGGTCTTCATGTCAAAGGACGCACTCGGTTGGAGATGTAAGTTTGCTGTGGTAGCGCCATCAACAAACACAATTGTTCAACCCGATATGGATAGTCTTCGAATAAGAGGAATTACTAATCATTATGGCAGGATTCATATTCCAAATATGAAAGTCAGAAGTGACAAGGAGTTTGAAGATTTAGTAGAGGCTATAGGCGCAACTTTATATGAAGCAGTTGACAGATGCATGACGTGTGAACCAGACCATTTGATTATGGGAATGTCCGCATTGATGTTTTGGGGAGGCAGAAAACAGTCAGAAGAACGAATGGGAGAACTTTCAAAACATTGTGGCTTAGATGTATCAGCAGGGTCTTTTGCTTGTGAAGCAGCTCTCAATTTATACGACGTAAAGCGGATTGCAGTTATTTCCCCTTATTGGCCTATTTCGGATAAAAATGTGACACTGTTTTTTGAAGATTGCGGATTTGTGGTAAAAAAGTTTCGTGGTTTGAAATGCCTCAGCCCTGTAGCTATAGCTCATGTTCAACCAGATGAACTGAGACAGCATGTATTGGAAATGAATGATGAAAGTATAGATGCTTTTGTACAGGTTGGAACGAACTTATCTATGATAGAGGTTTGTAATGAAATGTCAGAGGAAATAAAAAAACCAATGATACCAATAAATGCAGCAACTTATTGGCATGCTCTTAGATCCAGAGGTTTTAAAGAACAGTTTGAGGGGCATGGTCCTTTATTTAAAGACCATTAAATTACGGTAAGAATAGAATTCAGATAAAAAAATTTTCTGAAATAACCAATTGAGACTAGTAAGCTAAAAACGAAAGGATTGCCGTTAAAATGAAAATTTGTGAAAACCCAATTGAGCCACCAAGTATAGTTAAAGGATGGATTGACAATAAAGAAAATCATGGGTCAGGAATAGAAGTTCCAGTTTTTTACCCAGGAAATGGCAAACAAGTTTCGGTTCTAGTAGAGGATACTGCAGATGATGTAGAAAAAGCAGTAGCCTCTGCCCGAAAAACCTTCGATACAACATCGTGGGCAAAGTTATCTGTTGAAAAAAGAATAGAAATTTTAGAATCTTGTAGACAGGTTATTCTAGATAATATTGATGAATTGGCTCTTCTAGAATGTTTAGGTACAGGTCTTATTTTGAGAGAAATAAAAGGATTTCACATTCAAAGGGCTGCTTATAACTTTCGATTTTTTGCACAATACATCAGTCAAGCCCACGGAGAACGTTATGATAATACAGATGGCTATCTTACACTGGTAAATAGAGAGCCAGCTGGTGTAGTGGGTTTGATAGCTCCATGGAATGCCCCAATGGCATTGGCAACAATGAAGATAGCAGCAGCAATTGCCTTTGGAAATTGCGCAATTTTAAAACCATCAGAGCAAACCCCGTTCTCTTTGATAAAGTTGGCAAACTTACTCAAAGATGTTTTGCCTGAAGGGGTTTTGAATTTGGTTAATGGTCGAGGGCCAGTTACCGGTTCAAGCTTAGTGAGTAACCCTGGTGTAGATAGAATTAGTTTTACCGGTGGTACCGTTACCGGTCGCCAGGTTATGATGGATGCAGGAAAGCAACTTACTCCTTGCACCATGGAGTTGGGAGGTAAATCTGCGAATATAGTTTTTGCCTCAGCCGACTATCAGAGAGCCCTTGATGGAGCACTCATCGGAATTTTTTCAAACAATGGACAACAATGTCTTGCTGGATCCCGAATTCTTGTTGAGGAAAAAATCTTTGATCAATTTGTTGAAGAATTCGTTCAGCGCACCAAAAAGATTGTAGTAGGTGATCCGCTTAATAACGAGACGGAGATAGGCCCTATCGCTTCAAAGCAACATATGGAAAGAATTTTGTCTTTTGCCGAAGGTGTCCAAAAAGATGGAGATAAACTGTTGGTGGGGGGAAAGAGGTTGTCGGAACAAAAAGATGGTTATTTTATTGAGCCAACCGCTGTTTTGGCTAGTTCAAATAACAGTAGGGTATGTCAGGAAGAGATTTTTGGTCCATTTGCTAGTTTTATTTCCTTTAAATCAGAAGAAGAGGCTGTCAGTATAGCTAACGATACTGAATTTGGTCTCGTATCATATGTGTGGTCAGACCACATGCCAACTATTTTAAATGTATCTGAGTCTATGCGGTCTGGGGTAGTTTGGGTGAACACCCCGATGATGCGAGAATTAAGAGCGCCATTTGGAGGTTATCACAACTCAGGAGTGGGAAGAGAAGGTGGATATTCGTGTGAACAGTTTTACACAGAGGAAAAAACAATATCTATTCCTAAAACGCCTTTAAATCTAAAAAAGTTTGGAGATAAATAACAATAAATTTGTAACAAAAACCTATTGAATCATACGAGAGTAATTTAAGACTATTCATCTTATAAAACAAAAACCGCGTGAAATAGCCAGTAGGAAAGTAGGAGATAAAAATGAATGAAGATAAAGAAGACCTTATTAAAAAACGCCAAGATGGAGCAGTTTTTTATCTAACATTAAATCGCCCTGAGTCAGGAAATAGTCTCTCACGGGCAATGATTTCCGAACTTCATAATAGTCTCAATGAGCTGGCCGATAATTCGGACATAAATGTTATTGTTATTGGAGGGGCTGGTGGGCGTATTTTTTGTGCTGGACACAATTTAAAAGAATTTGATTCCAACAAGGACGCAGAGTTCTACAGTAATGTTTCCTCTGAATGTAGTGCCATGATGCAAGCCATATCAAGACAGCCACAAATTGTCATAGCAAGCGTGGAAGGAATAGCTACCGCTGCTGGTTGCCAGCTTGTTGCGACCTGTGACCTTGCAGTAGCTAGTGAGCAAGCTAGGTTTGCTACTCCTGGGGTAAACATAGGGCTGTGGTGTTTGACTCCGATGGTAGGTATTAGCCGTGCTGTTGGCAAGAAGCATGTAATGCAAATGTTAGCTGGAGGTGAATTACATGATGCTGATTTTGCCTTCCGGATTGGTCTTATTAATCAAGTGGCTAGAGGAGATTCTCTTGAAAGTGAGGTAAAGCAGTTAGCAGATGGCATCGCATCAAAGTCTGGATATACTCTGGCTCTTGGGAAAAATGCCCTTTATAGACAGATGGAAATGAACACGGCGAATGCATATGAGTATACTGGGGAGCTTGTAGCAAGAAATATGCTTCACAATGATGCAAAGGAGGGAATTAAGGCATTTCTAGAGAAACGCGATCCCGTTTGGCAGGGTCGTAAGTCTGAAGATTAGTTTAGATGTCAATAACTTTACTTCTTGATAATGCAACAAGAAAATTTGCCGACCGCATAGCATTGGAAGATGATACACGATCATTTTCATATAAGGATTTCATTAATAGAGTAGACAAATTTGGGCAGGCTTTACTTGCATGTGGTCTAATGCCCGGAGAAACAATAGCATGCCTAACAAACAATTCTATAGAGCTTGTTGAGTTTGATGCAGCAGCTGCAAGGTTTGGGTTCATTCGAACTATGCTGAACGCACGGGGATCCCGAGAAGATCACGAGTATTGCTTAAACTTTGCATCAGCCAAGGCATTGATGTTCGAAGAAAAAATGCTTGAACATGTTTCTATTATGCGAGACCAACTTGAACACGTGAAACTATTTATTTGTGTTGGCGGAAAAACCGCATGGGCATTAAATTATGAAGAGCTTTTAGATAGGGCAAAAAGTAAAAGTCCAAATAAAGTGCCTGTTTCATCAGATGTTCATTCTATTTATTTTACTTCTGGAACAACAGGGCGTCCAAAAGGCGTAATGTTAACTCATAGTAATTGGGTTCATATTATTTCAACACATTTGATGGATGTAAACCCAAGAATAGCTCCGGATGATGTAAGTCTTTTATGTGCTCCAATTACACATGCGACTGGGTCCTTAGTTATGCCCCACTTTGCACGTGGTGCCCGGTTAAAAATTCTTCACCAATTTAACCCAGAGCGGGTTGCAGAAATTTGTATTAATAGAAATATCACCTCAAGCTTTATGGCTCCAACAATGATACAATTGCTGATGCAACATATGAAAAAAAATTCAAGGGAAAATCTGAACTTTCATTCAATGCTTTATGGAGGAGCTTCTTTTCCTGTAGATAGGTTGGAAGAAGCATTGGAGACGTTTGGACCTGTTTTAGGACAGCTTTATGGCCAATGGGAAGCGCCTGTTGGGTTTACTGTTCTTCAACCTCAAGATCATATAGATGCTTTAAAGTCAGACAATTCTAGGTTGTTGCATTCTTGTGGAAGAGCGATAACCTTTGCTGATGTTGATATTATGAATGATGAAGGAGATTTATTGCTGCCAGGACAAACCGGGGAGATCGTTACTAAGGGTGGAAATGTTATGCTGGGTTACCTCAATAATGAGGAAGCGACGACTGAAATTCGAGAAGGAAGCTGGCAACGTACCGGAGACATTGGAGAGATTGATAGTGATGGCTTTGTCTATATAACAGATCGTAAGAAAGATATGATTGTTACGGGTGGGAATAATGTTTACCCAAGGCAGATAGAAGAAGTAATATATGAGAACAAGGAAATCGAAGAGGCGTGTATTATCGGAATTCCTGATAAGCTTTGGGGAGAAACGGTTCATTTAGTCGCTGTGCGTAAACCGGATTCTATCGTTACAGAAGATGCAATAATTGATTGGTCACGAGAAAGGTTGCCTACCGATCGTAGGATACGATCAGTAGAGTTTGTTGGCTCTCTTCCCAAGAGTAATTACGGAAAGATACTTCGAAAAGAGATAAGGGATTCTGTACGTTCTAGAATGAGTAAAAACTAGCTTTGTAGGAAATAGTAAAAATACCGATAATTATCTTAGACTATCTATTAATCTGACACTAAATTTCTGTTAGAATCTTTAATATAAGTAGACTTTCTATGAAAAGGGTATCCAGCATATGACGGAAGAAATACGAATATTTTCTTATTTACCTAACCCCAGAGTTTGGAAATCACTGATCACAGCTAAGCTGGGTAATGTAAAAATAAAGGTTGTTGGAGACAAACCAAAAAATTTAGCAAATTGGTTGTGGGATTTTGACGCTAGAGAAATAAATTCTTCAAATATTGGTTCGATGGATACTCATAAGCGTGAAGGTAAAAGGGGTTTTAAGGGAAATCTTTATAAAACAGATAAATTTCTTGAAAAGCATCCTTTTGGAACTGTACCTGCAGGTTTTAACTCAGATGGATCTATAGGAATATTTGAGTCTAACAGCATTATGCGGGCAGTGGCTCGAGCTTCGAAAAATAGTTCTCTTTATGGAGATAATGATGCTTTCATACAATCCCGAATAGATAGTTTCCTTGATGCAAATCTTGTTTTTGCAAGAGAGTTTCAAGTTTATGCTCTCGAAATAAACTCATTGAACAAATACTTATATGAACGAATGAAATCAGCTTATTTATTTTATCTAGATGGCATCGAAAAAGCTCTTTCCCAAAGTAAATTTATTGTAGGAAATAAATTAACTATAGCTGATATATCTTTTGTTTGTGAACTAGCTCAATTCTTGCGGGAGAGAGATCGTAGAAATGTGATCAACGAGCAGGGGTACGAATTAATTTCTCAGAAATTTGAAGANGAATTTCCAAACTCNTTTTCACATCTTAAAGGTCTNTCTCAAAAGATGGAATTCANNAATGTTATGCTTGACTATTTAGAAAAGGCACTGNCTAAAAGNNAGGGATGNACAAAATNTAAATTAGGTTATTTATCTGAAAATAGTATTCAAAACTTTTTATTTNNCTAAAATACNTTAAGNAAAGANTGGTTNTAATTNAANCAGAAGATTNANTGAGAGTATGGATTTAAATTTAATTATTAGATANCTACGNATAGTGTCCGGTAGNTTTCTGTTTTTCTATGTGGTTACGCATCTGTCTAATCACTCNCTNGGAATAATTTCGATAGATGNTATGGAGTATGGACGATCTTTTTTTCTNACTTTCTGGCGAAATTATTTNGTCTCAATAATTTTNTANTCAGCTCTCGCTATACATCTCTTATTAGGCATATATGCTTTAGCGCGCAGAAANAACANAAANTTGACANCTAAGGAGTGGANACGAAATATTNCTGCNGTTTTAATNCCATTTTTTCTAGCTGGGCATCTAAGCATTACNTTATATGGTTCCCGATGGGAGGGCCTTATTGATAGCTANTCATTTATGGTGGTCAGTACATGGGTTTTCGATTTTACAGGAGTAATATTTCTTATCNTNATGCTAATTTTGGTGTGGATCCATGGAGTTATTGGTATCCACGGTTTATTAGAGTTCAGGAGTTTTTATATTAGATATAAGAGGGTCTTTTTTTCGATTTACTGGATTATACCGTCTCTAGCCATAATTGGATATGTNTCGGCTGGAATGAAAGCATTNGACAAGTCAGATANGGACCCTTCATTTGTTTTAGAGACCTTGGCTAAATCCAATTACAANGAAGCAACAGGTAAACTTATTTTGGAANTAAGCGATAAACTTCAATTTCTACTCTACCCGTCTATANTTGGNGCTATCCTTTGTTTCTATTTGTTNAGGTATTTTTGGTTGCGATCTCAAAAAACTATTAGAGTAGATTATCTGGATGGCATGAGATCATTTGTATCGAAGGGTACATCGNTACTTGAAACAAGCCAACAGGCTGGGATTACTCATGAGCACGTTTGTGGGGGAAGAGGACGGTGTACTACCTGTAGAGTTAGAGTGCTTTCAGATTTAAATAAATTACCTCAACCCAACCAGATAGAAAGCAAGGTTATCAAGAGATTAGGTTTTGACAAAAATGTTAGGCTGGCATGCCAACTTCGTCCTGAAAGTGACATCAAGATAATGCCTCTTTTAAGCTTAAACANAGAAACAAAGTCTCAAATACAATTGGGTACTCAAAGAAGTTTAAGTGGCGTCGAAGTAGAAGCNGTTATTTTGTTTACAGATATTAGAGGCTTTACAAGAATGTCTGAAACAAAATTACCNTATGATGTAGTTTATATTTTAAACAAATATTTTAAATTTGTGGTCGAGAGTATAGAAGATAATGGTGGCAGGGTAGACAAGTTTATTGGAGATGGTGTTATGGCAATTTTTGACATCAGTAACAATATGAATGAAAATTGCAAAAATGCGCTGATCGCTTCAAGGAATATTTCAGAGAGTCTCAAGCTGTTAAATGAAGAGCTTAAAAGCGAACTCGATGAGAATCTTAAAATTGGTATAGGAGTTCACGCAGGAACCGTTATCCTGGGGAAAATGGGATTTGGTCAGTCCAGTTCAGAAACTGCAATAGGAGATAGTGTAAACATCGCAAGCAGGTTAGAGCAATTAACGAAAGAACACTCTTGTGAAATAATGATATCCAAAAAATTAGCTGATCTTGCAAGAATAAATCAAAAAAACTTTTCTAGTTTGAAAACAAAAATAAGAGGAAAAGAAGATGAAATGGATGCGTTGTTTNTGGAGCAAGCATCAGAAATTCAGATTANCTAATTTAATAACCATATTTTTTATAGACTGGTTTCTTTTTTTGATTTTTCTTGGGTGGTTCNTTATTCATTATNATACTCTCTAAAAATCGNGTNAAAGTTTCTNTTTCTATAAACATAGAAAAGTTACAATTATTTCTTGNCCAATATTTTTTGTTAACTTTTTTAATNGCNGTCTCGATATCTTGATATTTANNAGACCAAAGNTTGTCTTCAAGCANATNGGAAACNTCTTTTGATANATTTTCATCTTTTANTTTGTAACCATAANTCTTTGATANCTTTTTCTCTTCAGATTGTTTTTTTGNAGAATTCTTTGGNGAAAAAAGTCTAAAAGATGCNACTAAGCTNGAATTTTTGTGAGGAAAGTAACCAGAAGCAGGATTTTTCATTAATTCATAGACATTGNTTNCTTTCATCCAGTGGTANCCCNTTGGAGGATCTANATCAAGAAACTTTGTTGTTTCATCAACTTTCNCACTAGNATTATNATCTTTTTTATNNTTTGAGTTACTTTTGCCAAATAANNTTATACTAGCAGTNAGGCTTGAATTTTTGTGCTCAGTATACCCATAATATCCATTTTCCATNAGNTCATATGATTGACCAACTTTCATCCAGTGATAGCCTTTAGGAGGATCTACTTCGACTATATGNGCATTTTGTTTTTTGCTTACATCTAAAAAAGCCTTATTTAACGCCTTAGCACACAATTCTTTTTTTTCTAGATATTCAGAGAAATCTGAGTAACCCTGATTTTTAGCGAATTTATTGAAACCACCCTTAAAGCCAGCATGCATGTGGGCTTCAGTTCCGTAGCTCAAAAAAATCAGGCATAGACCAGCTAGAGACAAAAGTTTAAAGATGTTTATCACCATTAGACACTAACAATCTGGAGTTTAAAAATCAAATCAAGTGTTTTCCAGTTTAGTTTAGATATACAAAAATTAAAATTATTTGACTATTTCCATAGGAATTTAAATTGCTTCTTTGACAATTGAGTCAATTTGATTATTTTTCAAAACATAGATTAGGTATTTTAGGTAAATTTGATATGGAAAAGTATAAACCGATTTCTCACGATGTTGAGGAAGGTCAAAATTACTTTTGGTGTAGCTGTGGAAAAAGCAAAAACCAACCTTTTTGCGATGGAAGTCATGTTGGTTCAGAATTTCAGCCCCTAAAATATACAGCAGAGAAAAATGAAACTAAATTTTTCTGTACTTGTAAACGAACCAAAAACCAACCTTTTTGCGATGGTAGTCATAATAGTCTTGAGTTTAAAGAAAAAGAAGAAAACAGTTTTTCTGCCAGAGTTGAACCAGATAGCAAGAAAATTGATATCGCTGTAAACGAGACAATTCTAACGGCATCTCTAAGAAACAATGTAGCACACCTGAGTGCTTGTGGGGGTACTGGGAAATGCTCTACATGTAGAGTAGAGATAACTGACGGATTGGAAAATTGTTCATCAAGGACTGAGCTGGAGCAGAAATTAGCAAAAAAATTATCTTTTCCTGAAAACATTAGACTGGCTTGTCAGACTACAATCAATGGACCTGTTTCTTACAGAAGACTACTTTTAGATAAGAGAGATTTGGGTAACTCTAATCAGTTAGCTAATACAAAACTTGAGTCAGTAGGAACTATTAGGAATCTTTCTATTATGTTCAGCGATATTAGGGGCTTTACCCCCTTTTCTGAGGCACTTGCCGCATATGATGTTATTTTTATACTAAACCGATATTTTTCAATAATGCGAGATGTCATCATTAGAAATGGAGGAGAAGTAAATAATTATATTGGTGATGCTATTTTAGCAATTTTTGGCCTTAAAGACTCAAGGCAGCAAACCTTGCGAGCAGCAAATGCAGCTGTAGAAATGTTAGAAGCAATGGATGAATTTAAGGAGTATCTTTTGAAAGCCTACGGCAGAGATTTTGATATGAGAATAGGAGTACATTTTGGAGAAGTAATACTAGGCTCAGTGGGGTCTGGTGAAGATAAAAAGTTTACGGTTATCGGGGACACAGTTAACATTGCAAGTCGAATAGAGGCAATAAACAAAGATGCTGGAACTCGATTCCTTATCTCAGATGTCGCCTATGCAAGGATCAAGGATAACGTTGAAGTAAGAAACTTCGTTAGGCTAAAATTGAGAGGATCTAGCAATCTTATTACATTACATGAAGTTAGCTCTATAGATTCCAATAGCTTGATTGATCATTCTGTTGTTCAGGAAAAAGAGATCGATGGAGATCTTTGGATAAGAACATTACCAATAAGCGAGTTAGATAAGGGAGAAAAGAAAAAATTCGAATATGATGGTAAAGAAATTCTGTTAATTAATCAGGATGGATTATTTGCAATTGAGAATATATGTCCTCATATGAACTTGCCATTGGAGATTGGACAAATTACTGAAGAGGGGACAATCTTATGTCCTTACCATAACAGTGAATTCTGTTTTAGATCTGGTGAAGTAAGGAAATGGGTTGGGCTGCAACCTGATGAGGCAAAAAAAGATTGTGAGCCTCTCAATGTTATCTCCACAAAAGAAGCAGATAGCTATATTTGGATTCAGAAACCAAACACATGAGTATTTCCCAATTTTGTGAATAATCTGTTAACGTATATTTAGAAGGATATGATTATGACAAATGTTCTTATTACTGGTGCAAACAGAGGCCTAGGGCTTGGATTTGTGAAAAAGTTTTTAGACAAAAATGTAAATGTTTTGTGTACAACTAGAAATATAGCTGGATCGAAAGAACTTTTGGCATGTAAAGAAAAGCACCCTGACAATCTTGAGATTCTTGAGCTAGACTTACTAAAAGAAAACTCAGAAAATACTTTATCTAATTTATTGTCAGATAAACCAGTAGATATTTTTATAAATAATGCAGGAATGATGGGCAGCTCTGAACAGAATTTTAACGCAGTATCAGCAGAACCTTGGTTGGAGGTTCTAAAAGTAAATTTAATTGC
>NHIV01000045.1 GCA_002170735.1 bacterium TMED198
GCTTTTGATTTAAACCCAAACGATCCAAGGGTTTCATCCGGGTATGGAGAAGTTCTTATTAGGGTAGGGAGATGCGAGGAAGGTATAGAGCTATTGAAAAAGGCTCTCGAATTGGACCCGGTACCTATGGGTCAAACTAATTCTGATAAAAGGTTATCTGATCTATTGCTTGGTTACTTCCTATTTAAAAAGCCAGAAGAATGTCTAGAAATTGGTGGTAAACTCCAGAATATTGATTTTAGATCTTGGTTAATACTTCTAGAGTCTAACAAGGCTTTGGAAAAGAATGATAGTGAATTCAAAAAATTAGTTGAGCTCTGCTCACAATTTAAAGATAGAAACTTTAATATGGAAATTGATCGTTTTCATATACAAGATCAAGCAATTAATAAAAATTTGATTAATACTGCAAAAGAACTTTTAGGCTAGGGGATATTTCTATTTTTAGTCTTTAGTTGCCAGTAAATTATAATGCATGATATTTTTGGCGCATAATATATATTTAGTCAGGAATTGAAAATTCAATAACAGGAAAAAATAATTAGTTTCAACAGTCTATATCAAAAAGTTAAACGTTTATTAATTTTAATCTTCTTTCTTTGACTATAAAAAACAATCAAGAGAAAAAAGAAACCCAATAAATAAATATATTCTTTTGGAATATTTTGCTCGTTGGAAATTTCAATTTTTGTTATTTCATCATAGAACTCAATACCTTTCTTTTCAGCAAGTCCCATGAAACTGAGATCCGATACTTCTAAACTATAGTCATCTCTTTTAGCTAATTTAAAGCCTAAAGTTTCTCCTATCGATTTGTTGGTGTCCTCTTCTATTTTGAAAGCAAATAATTTGTATCTTTCTCCATAGTTCGTGTGCCTAGTTATATGAAGTCTAATTAATTTTCCTTCTTCTAGGATAATTGATTTTTCAAATTCATCTGAGTATTTAGAGAATTCGGGATATACTGCATTTAATACAAAATCAGGTCTAAACATGCAAATTGTTACTAATAAAAGCAGGATGATTTCGTACCACCTTAGCCTGGTTAGTAACCAGCACTGGGTTGCAGACGTAAACGACAAAATAGCTACTAGTGAGACAAAGAAGATCAATAACCCGTGCCATAGGTTCTTTACACCAATTAGCAATAGTTCTGGGTTGAAGATAAAAACGAAAGGTAATATTGCAGTTCTTATTTCGTAATAAAATGCTTGAATTCCGGTTTTTATCGGATCCGCTCGCGATATAGCTGAAGCTGCATAGGCTGCGAGTCCTACAGGGGGTGTCACGTCTGCCATTAGTCCAAAATAAAATACGTATAAATGAACTGCTATTAGAGGGAGAATTAACCCTGAGGCTTCACCAATCTCTACAATAACGTTTGCCATTAAAGCTGCTACTACCAGATAGTTAGCTGTAGTGGGAAGACCCAAGCCTAAAATTAGGCAAAGAACCATTACCATAAACAGAAGGATCATAATATTGCCTCCTGATATTATTTCTACTACTTCAATCATTGCGTTGCTTAAACCGGTAGATCCAACTGCTCCAACGATAATTCCAGCAGTTCCAATTGCGATAGCTATTCCTGACATATTCATAGCTCCCTTTATCATCGCATTAATGATATCCAGGCATCCTTCTAGAATACTTCTGAAAATTAATAAGATTTTTCGATGTTTATTAGAGTATATTTTTTGTAAAATCATTATTACCATAAGGCTAAGGATACTATAAAATATAGAGCTTCCAGGAGTCCAACGTTCAATAATCAGCAGGTAAATTAGTAAAACTATTGGTATAAGAAAATGCACCCCAGATAAAAATGTTATCCATAAATCGGGTATTTCGTCTTCTTCCATTCCCTTAAGGCCCAGTTTACTTGCCTCAAGATCTGAGATCCAAAATAATGACAAATAAACAATTAAAGCCGGGATAATGGCGTGTGTTACTACTTGAAAATATGTGATCCCTAACATTTCGGCAATTATGAAAGCCGCAGCTCCCATAATTGGAGGCATAATTTGCCCATTTACTGATGCAGCCACCTCTATTGCACCGGCCTTTACTCCGGTGAAACCTGTCTTTTTCATTATTGGTATGGTAAAGGTACCAGTTGTTACAACATTGGCGATTGAAGAACCGGACACCATTCCTGTAAGACCAGAAGCTAAAATTGAAGCTTTTGCTGGACCACCTCTGAATTTTCCTACTAAAGATATTGCCAGGCTTAAAAAATATTTGCCGGCACCTGCTTGATCCAACATAGATCCAAAGAGAACAAATAAGAATACAAAGCTAACAGAAACCGAAATCGGAATACCAAAAATTGCTTCTCCCCCAAACCAGTGATAGCCAACTAATCGATTTAATGAAAGCCCTTGATGCGAAATTAATTCGGGCATGCTCTGACCAAAAATAGAATAAATATAAAATATAATTGCTACTATAACCAGAGGGTAGCCAATTGCTCTTCTGGTGGCTTCTAATAAAAGAATTATTCCAGTAATACCAATAATTAGTTCAGTAGGAAAAGAAATTTGACTTCCAAATAAATTAAAGCTTTGCATAAGCAAAATGCCGTTTCTATCTACCAAGCTTTCGTATTGAACAAATAAATAAATTGAACATGAGAAAGAAGCAAACCCCAATACTAGATTTGAAATAGGTCTTCTCGTACCAGTTTTTTTTCTGCTTGAAGAAAATGCAAGGAATACCAAAAGTAGTGCAAAGGCCAAATGAATTGCTCTGGCAGGAATATCAATAAATACGCCAAAGCCTAAAATGAAGGGAAGAGGGGATGCGTGCCACAACTGAAACAAAGACCACAAAAGGGCAACCGCTGATATAAACCCAAGGTACCAATTTTTTTGGGCTTCACTTTCACTCGTGATCTTCATGGAAATCTATAGCTTATACAAAAAAACCGCCCCCTAGGGGCCCTAGGAGGCGGGTTCAAAAAATAATAGTTTGAATTTACATCCAACCTTGTTCCTTGTAATACTTAACTGCTCCATCATGAAGAGGCGCTGATAGACCATTTTTAATCATTTGCTTCGGATCCAAGTTTGTAAATGCTGGGTGCAATTTTTTGAAATCGTCGAGATTTTCAAAAACGGCTCCCACTACTTCATAGACAACCTCATTGCTCACGTCTGCACTTGAAACAAAAGTTGCCATTACACCGAATGTTACCGCATCACCCTTTTGCTCCTTGTAAAAGGTTCCGGAGGGAATGTTGGCAAAAGCGTAAAACGGATTATCGTTTACTAACTTTTTTTCAACACCTGAGTCTAAGTTAACGAAGTTAGCTCCACAGCCATCTATGGCTTGACCAATAGAACCATTTGGTACACCGACGGTGTAAGCAATCGCATCCACTTTCCCATCGCATAATGCTCCTACTTGTTCTGATGAAGTTAATTCTGTTGCTTGCTTGAAATCGCTTATGCTAGTACCGCGCGCCTTCATCAGAACCTCCATAGTTCCTCTTTGCCCTGATCCAGGATTTCCTATATTAACAACTTTTCCCTTTAGATCATCCCAGCTGTTAATCCCGCTACCTTTTCTAGCTATTAGCTGGAATGGTTCTGGATGAACAGAAAATACAGCTCTCAAATTAGAAAACTTTTTTCCTTCCCACTTAGAGGAGCCATTTACGGCATGGAATTGCCAGTCAGATTGAGCGACGCCAAACTGTAATTCGCCTTCTTTAATCTGACCAATATTATAGTTTGACCCACCTGTAGAGGGTGCAGCACAACGTATTCCATGTTTTCTACCTTTTTTTCTTCCTTCCGCTGCCTCCTTATGAACCATTCTGCATACAGAGTTTCCGACAACGAAATATACGCCTGTAGGTCCACCAGTGCCAATTGAAATGAACTCAGTTGACCAAGCAGGAGAAGTAAATGGCGTTCCTACAGCAAGAGCTAGTATGGAAGCCATAACCGAAATAAATTTTTTCATTTTTCTACCTTAATAAATGTTTATCAAATAAGATAATTATATTAGAAAGTTGACCCTAGGTCAATTATATATTAATTTATGCCATAAGCTATAATTTGTGATAATAGAATTTTGCCAAATGCATTATATAAATGATAATTTTAGAAATATAGCGCCGTCGAGCACTCTTACTATTAACGAAATCTCAAAAAATTTAGAGGAGGAAGGAAGCGTCATTTATAAGTTTGGACTAGGTCAATCTCCATTTCCGGTTCCAGAACAAATGGTAAAAGATTTGAGAAGGTATTCAGCAAAAAAAGATTATTTAGATGTATCGGGTTTATTAGAATTACGACAAGCCGTTGCAAAGTACCATTCAAAAAAAAATCGTGTTAACTATAATTCAGAGAACGTCTTAATTGGACCTGGTTCGAAAGAGCTATTGTATTTAAGTCAGATGATCATAAGTGGCATAACCATTCTTCCTGCGCCAAGTTGGGTTTCATATGCTCCTCAAGCGAAGTTTTTAAGCAAAAGAGTAGAATGGATTAAGTGTAACATGAAAAATAATTGGCACATTGATCCAGAGGAACTGGCGAAGTTTTGTTCAGAAAATAAAAGAGAGCCAAAAATTCTTATATTGAATTCTCCGAATAACCCGACTGGAACAACTCACAATAGGTTAGAGGATCTTGCCTCAATAGCAAAAGATTATAATTTAATCGTTATTTCTGATGAGATTTATGCTGAACTTGATTTCAGTGGGACTTATAAATCATTAAGTCATTATTACCCTCAGGGAACCATTATTTCTGGTGGCATAAGTAAATGGTGTGGAGCAGGAGGTTGGCGTTTGGGAACTATGGTTTTTCCTGAAGAATTGAATGACTTGAGAACAGCCATTAGGTCAGTTTCAAGTGAAACTTTTACCTCGGTAAGTGCTCCTATTCAATATGCCGCCATAAACGCTTATAACACCTCACACGATAGATATTTATGGGCTTCGCGAGAATCCTTGGCAATAATTTCAGAATTTATTTTTGAAGAACTTTCCTCTGTAGGAATAGAGTGTATCAAGCCTGAAGGAGGTTTTTATATTCTTTGTGATTTTTCAAAAGTTATTAACAAGTCAAGCTCTATACGAACCTCTAAGGATCTATGTAAAAAAATGCTTGCCGAACTTAACTTTGCTAATCTGCCTGGAAGTGATTTTGGCTTACCCGATGATGATCTGATTACCCGAATGGCTTTTGTAGATTTTGATGGCTCAGCAGTTTTAAAGAGGTTTTCAAATGATAAAAAATTTGAAAAAGAAGAAATACCAATGTTCTTCCCAAAAATATATGAGGGTATTAAAAAGTTAGTTAAATGGGCTAAAGAACAATCTTGATTTCAGTAACTTACATTATTTAATTAATATCCTATCCAATTATTGATAGGGAACGATAAAATAAGCCGAACTCAACAGATTAATCTTATGTCTGATGAGATTTTAGAGTGCAATAGAAAGGTAAAAGGGGCAGCAGATTACTGTATTTCTCTTCCTAACAACCCAGAGTCCGAATTTAGGAGAACTCGTTGATTTTATTTGTATTTCTACATATATTCTGTAGTGTTATGGTTTCTGTAGTGGTACATCATTGTTTTTTCTACATAATTTTATTGAGCAGAGTAGTGGGTAATTTTTTATTGAGTCGAGCTAGTTGGTGTAACCCATTGAATAGCTTATATAATATAAACAAAAGTCTGGTGGTTCAAGCACATAGGTTTGGCGCATAATATATATTNNNANAGGNANNTNATCTGACTAACCTGATTAACCTGACTTACCTAAAATGAGGTTAAGTTTTTACCCGGGTTTGTAAACCAATTATATATTGGAAACTATGCCACTTTATTATGAAAGCTTGTTGCTGGGACACAGATAACTATTCTATAGGTGTTGAAGATTAAAATTGTACATAAAAAATCCAAAATGTGTTTAGATTTAAAGGATTAATTTTCTATATCTGAGGATAAGTAATGGATTTATCTTATGCTATTAGGCAAGGCAGACACATCTCGGGAGTGATTTTATTTGTTTACGTTTTGTCTCATCTTATAAATCACTCGTTAGGAATTATATCAATTGCAGCTATGGAACAAGGTAGGGATGTTTTCTTATTTTTCTGGAGAAGCATTCCAGGAACATTCCTTTTATATGGTTCTTTATCTCTTCATTTTATACTCGCGGTTCTAGCAATAATAACCAAAAGAAAATTTACTTTTAAAAAAATCGAAATTTTCCAGATTTCTTTTGGTTTTTTGATGCCATTTTTTCTAATTATACATATCTTTGAAACGAGATATGCTTATGAATTCTTAAATATGGAAGACAAGTATATTATGCTTGTTGCTAACTATTGGACATACGCGAAAGATAAGTTCGGAATCCCTGGTTTATTTCATCCAATAATTTTAATAATGTTTGCATGGATACACGGGATAATAGGTATTCTTAAAGCTTTTAAGCACAAATCATGGTTTGGAAAAATTAAAAATTACTTCTCATTTTTTTCATTTGCCGTTCCGTTTTTTGCAATCGCTGGCTACCTAGTTTCTGGCGCTGCAGTTATTACTGAGAAAAAGTTTAATAGTCAAAAATTGAACGCAAGGGCTTTTTGTGACAATGGCTACTGTACACAAGGTTATTCTGATTATGTTCGCCTTGCAGGAGAGGTGGAAAACTGGTACGTACTAGTTTTTTTTACTATGTTTTTTGCGTTTATTATGAGCGTTACTTTCAGGAAAAGTTTTGCTTCAATTAAGATAGAATACCCAAATAAAAAGATTGTAATATCTGGATTAGGAACAACAATTTTAGAAACAAGTCAAGATAATGGAATACCTCATGCATCTATTTGTGGTGGTAACGCTAGATGTTCTACATGCAGAATAAAAGTTACTTCTGACTTAAATGACCTCCCACGTTATACCGAAATTGAATACAATTTGATAAGAAAACTGAGTTTTTCAAAAGATATTAGGCTTGCTTGTCAACTTAGACCTACAAAAAATATTTCTGTAATTCCTCTTACTCCTGTCAGATCTACTATTTTAGGAATAAGAGATACTTCTAGAATTGAAGAGTTTTCTGGAATAGAGAAAGAGTTGGTAGTAGTTTTTATTGATCTTAGGGGTTTTACTAGTATAGCAGAAAAAAAACTTCCTTATGACACTATTTATATTTTAAACAAATATTTTGAAGTAGCTGGAGACTCGATAGAGGAAAATAAAGGGAGAATAGATAAGTTTATCGGGGATGGCATTATGGCAATTTTCGATCGCTCAAATAATATTAAAGAAAATAGCCTCGATGCTCTTAAAGCAGCAACCGTTTTATCAACTAAGTTAAAAGATCTTAATGTCGTATTAAAAGATGAACTTGAAAAACCTCTTGAGATAGGCATAGGTATACATAAGGGTAAATCTGTTTCAGGAATGGTAGGGTATGGTAAAAATTATTCTGAAACTGCCATCGGAGATGTTGTTAATGTTGCGAGTAGATTAGAGAGTTCTTGTAAGGATTTAAAATGTCAATTGGTAGCATCAAAAGACGTAATGATTGCTGCAGGATTAAGTTCAAGTTTATTTTCTAGTGCCAAAATTAATGTAAAAGGCAGGAAGGGGAAGGTTAATGTATATACGATAAAGGATGCTTCTAAAATAAATATGATTTGAATTTAGAACATTCTCTTTTATAAAAATGGTGCATAATATATTAGGACAAGATGCCAATCTGGTAACCTGGTTAACCTATCAAACCTGACGAACCTGACTTAACTAGAATGAGGTTAAGTTATGATAGAAGATATCTGCAATTTAATATTAATTAGAAAAGGCA
>NHIV01000046.1 GCA_002170735.1 bacterium TMED198
GAAGCAGAAAAACATTCAGTATATGAGCCAATTTTCTATAATCATAAAAATATTATTAAAGAAGGGGCTACAAAAAACATTTTTTTTATTAAAGATAATTTTATTTATACTCCATCTTTATCACTTGGAGTTTTGGATGGTGTAATGAGGGGAGTTATCCTTGAGACTGCTAAAAGTTTAGGTATTAAGCGAAAAAAACAAAGTATTTTAATAGATGATATCAAAGATTTTGATGAAATATTTTTGTCTTCCTCAGTTGTAGGGCCAATGCCTTGTACTTACAAAAACTATAATTCAAGCTACTTGATATGCAATCAAATAAAAGATGAAATTGATCATCTTTATAAGATTAAATTTTATTAAAATTCTTTAAATTTAGACTATGAGCATTGAAACATTAAAAAGTAGAGGGGAAGATTTAATTAAAAGCATTGATTTGCATGAACAAATTAAATCAGATTTTATAGGTTTAAATACTACCTATAAAGATGTTTATGGAAATGAAACAAAAAGAATTTATTTAGATTCTACTGCCTCAACTCTGATGATGGGGCCGGCATATAGGACTTCTCAAAAATTTCTTAAGCATTATGCCAATACTCACTCCTTAATGCACTTTAGTGCAAAGATTGCCACTAAGACATATGGCTGGGTGCATGAAAGAATATTAGATTTTGTTAAAGCCAATCCTGATGAATACACTTGTTTTTTTGCTGGCAGTGGTGTCACTGCTGGTATGAATAGGATTGCACGAGTTTTTAATAATTTTAGACCTACTAGGGATGTAGTGCTTGTTTCAATTATGGAACACCATTCAAATGATCTGCCTCATAGGAAGCATGGAGGTGAAGTTATACATATTCCTGTAGACACAAAAACTTCTAATATGGGAAAGGTTGATATGGATCAGCTAGAAGAGTATTTAGTTAAATATCAGGACAGAATAAATTATGTGTCTATAACAGGTATAAGCAACGTAACAGGAATCATCAATCCTATAAATGAAATTGCTCAGCTGACTCATAAATATGGAGCATATATTATAGTTGATGCTGCCCAGTTGGCTGCACATGTTCCAATCCAGATGAGTGGCTTTAGAGATTCAACTAAAAATATTGATGCCTTGTTATTTTCAGGTCACAAGACATATGCACCTGGTAGTCCTGGGGTAGTTGTTGTTAAAAAATCAATAATGGAAACTATGTCTCCTGATGAAGTTGGGGGGGGTATGGTTGATAGAGTATTTCCAAAAAAGTATTTTGTTTCAAATACTTTTCCAGATAGAGAAGAAGCGGGAACGCCTAACATCTTAGGAGCTGTAACGTTAGGAGCAGCCATTGAGGTTCTAGATCAAATTGGAATGGACAATATTTTAAAAGAAGATATGGAAATTACAAATTATACACTTGAGGAAATGTTGAAAATAAAGGATGTTGTTATTTATGGTGATTCTAATGCTACCATCTGCCCAAGAGCAGGCACCATATCCTTCAATGTCAATGGAATGAACCATGGTCTTGTAGCAGCAATTTTAAATGACTATTACAACATCGCAGTAAGAAACGAGTGCTTTTGTGCTCATCCCTATGTGGAAAAAATGCTTGAACTAACTCATACAGAAGAAATAAGTAGAGTTAAGTCTCAAGATAATGATGTTTGGAGCGTTGAGCCATGGATGGGCATGGTCAGGGCAAGTTTCGGTGTGTACACAACTATGGAAGATATTGGAAAATTTGTTAATGCTCTTAATGAAATCGTTATGAATAAGAATCGATTTATTGATAGCTATAAAATGAATAAAACTGGAGATTATGTCCATAAAGATTTTGATTTTTCGTGTAAAGAATATTTTACACTATCAGAAACTGTAATTGATGAAATAAAAAACAGTCCTAAATAATTTTTTGTCCAATCTAGAAATAAAAAAAAAAATAGACAAACTTACCTCTGATTTAAATGACCATAATAGAAGGTATTATGAGCTTGACAGTCCTATAATTTCAGATACTGAGTATGATATACTGATTAGAGAACTTCAAGATTTAGAAGCTCAGTATCCAGATTACAAAGATTCAAATTCCCCAACGATGAGGGTAGGGGGTAGATCGTTGAATAAGTTTGGCTCTGTTGAGCATACGGTGCCAATGCTTTCACTTGCAAATGCCATGAACGTTGATGAGTTAGTTAACTTTGATTCTCAGGTTAGGAGGCTTCTTGGTAGAGAAAATATTGAATATATTGCTGAACCTAAGTTAGATGGACTTGCAGTTGAATTAATTTATGAAAATGGAGTTTTAACTACAGCTTCAACAAGAGGAGATGGTGTATTGGGTGAAGATATTACTCAGAACGTTAAGACCATACAAAGTCTCCCCTTAACACTAAAAGATATAAATAACATTCCATCATTAATAGAATTGCGAGGTGAGGTATTCATTGATTTTGATGATTTTACCAAACTTAATAGGCGTCAGATTGATAAGAAGGAAAAAGTTTTTTCTAATCCTAGAAATCTTGCAGCAGGAAGCTTAAGACAGCTTGATCCAAATATTGTTTTGAGAAGGCCATTAAAAATATTTTGCTATGGGCTTGGAGCTTGTAAGGGATGGGATTTTAAAACACAGATACAGCTATTAGAAACTCTTCCAAATTGGGGAATTCCTGTTAATAAGGAAATTAAGTCAGGGCTAGGGGTCGATTTTTTAATAGATTATTATGATAAGGGAGAACAACTTAGAGATAGACTTCCTTATGATATTGATGGAGTTGTATTTAAGGTTAATAGTTACTCTGATCAGAAAAAACTAGGAGAAAGGAGTAAATCTCCTAGGTGGGCAATAGCAGGTAAGCTCAGGGCACAGCAGGCAACAACAACTATAGAAAATATTATTATTAGCGTAGGTAGAACAGGGGCTCTTACACCAGTTGCAAAGCTAAACCCAGTTGTTGTAGGAGGTGTAACGGTATCTAATGCTACATTACACAACCAAGATGAAATTGACAAAAAAGATATCAGACTTGGAGACACAGTTCTTATACAAAGAGCAGGAGATGTAATTCCTGAGGTTGTCAAGGTAGTCAAAGAAAAGAGAAAATTAGGTTCTAATAAGTATATTATTCCAAATGAATGTCCTGTTTGTAATGCAGGAGCATTTAGGCATAAAGGAGAGGCTGTAGTTAGATGTATTAACTCTTCATGTGCATCTCAGGTAAAAGGAAGAATAGAGCACTTTGTTTCAAAATCATGTATGGATATTGAGGGTTTCGGCCCACAACTGATTGAGCAGCTTGTTGATCAAAAACTTATTATGAATATATCTGATATTTATAGCATCAATAAGGATCAGTTGTCATCGTTGGATCGTATGGCTGAGAAGTCTGCTGAAAATATTTTTAATTCAATTAAGAAAAGAAAAACTATTCTTCTATGGAGGTTCATTCATGGTTTGGGTATAAAAAATGTTGGTGAAAATACTAGTAAGGTTTTAGCTAATCATTTTCAATTGCTTGATAATTTGATGATTGCTAATGAAGAGGAGCTTATAGAGGTTGATGAAATAGGAGAGATAACTGCTAAAATGATTATTTTGTTTTTTAGTAGCGATAATAATAGACAGATAATCAAAAAGTGCATTAAGTCCGGCTTAGAGTTCATCTTATCTAGGCCACAAAAACAGTCACTCTTAGATCAATCTTTTGTTTTTACAGGCACCTTAACACAATTTTCAAGGTCAGAGGCAAAAAAAATGGTTGAGACCTATGGAGGAAAGTGTATTAACTCAATAAGCGCAAAGGTAAGTTATCTTGTTGTTGGAAAAAATCCTGGATCAAAGCTTGCAAAAGCACAATCTTTTCAGGTTTCTATTTTAACTGAAAAAGATTTTCAAGATTTAATTAACAGTCAATAAATGTATCAAAATGTAATATAATAATATTAAAAACTTCAAAAATATTAACTTAAACCAATGAAACACTTTTTACTTATTTTATTATTTTCAGTAGTAATGCCCTCTTGCCCCGAAGGATTCTCTGGTCCATATGAGCTTCCAGTATTTGTAACTAATTTAAATAATGATAGCCTTTGTTTTTCCAACAACGATATAGAGGTTTTAAATGATTTGATTGCAATTAATGAATTAAATTACTCCTCAGCCTTTGAGGCGGGTGTTCAAACATGGAATGGTGGTAGACTCTATCGATTAATTGGAACATATAACCCAAATAGTGTAAATGGTATTAATCAAGAATTAACTTTACTACCTGAAAATATAGGTAACTTAGAAGAGCTTACTGTTTTATCCTTGGAATGGCATAATCTAACAATTTTACCAAATAGTTTTACTCAGCTAACCAATTTGATTAATCTTGCTATTTCAAACAATTCTTTATTAGCACTTCCAGAGAACTTTGGTGATTTAATCAATTTATCCTTTTTGGATTTAGGTTACAATGAAATAGCTTATATCCCACCATCAGTGGGCAACCTACAGAATCTTTTATATTTATGGCTCTTTAACAATCAATTGTCAAGCCTTCCTGAATCAATGTGTGATATCCCCTTGAGTTGGAGTGAAAATGATGTTTTTAGCTATCCATTTTTTGCAATTGGAGGTAATCAGCTATGTCAAGAAAACAACATACCATCTTGTATTGAAAACAGTAGTAATTTTGAAATATCATTAAATCAATTCTATTATTCATTTACTCAAGATGATCCTCAGATATGCGATTCAAATACTCTAGGTGATGTAAACGAGGATGGCATTATAAATGTTCTAGATATCGTACAATCAGTAAATCTGATTTTAAATAATGAGTATAGCCAAATGGCTGACATGAATCAAGATGGCATTATAAATGTTCTAGATATTGTCATACTTGTTAATTTTATTCTTGAGTAATTTCTCCTCAACAAATTGATATATATCACGGATCTCTAAATATTTGATACATGTCACAATTAGTTTATAACATATCATTTAATTTTCTTTTGAAATGAATTTAAAAGGAGAAAAAAATGAAATTACTAACTAATTCAAATGAAGATATTTTTGAGCCATCTGATGAAGAACTAAAGCAGATAGAAAACGAACTGAAAGACTTCGATATTGATGAGTTCGAAATATGATTTAGTTCTTAACTGAGGCTGAAAGATAAATCAGCCTCAGTTAAGAACAATTAACTATCCTAATATATTATTAACCACAAGAACAATATCTAGAACATTTATAATGCCATCTTGATTCATATCAGTAGATTCAAATTCGCAAAATCCAGGAGAATCAACTCCAATCACATAATTAACAACTAATACTACATCTAGTATGTTTAAAATAGTATCTTGATTAGCATCTCCAGCTAATTGAGAATCACATGGATTACCAACTTGTATAGTCGTAACAACTGATGTTGTGTTATATCCAGTTGCAGTAAGAGTAATTTCATTTAGATTGCTGATGTTTTGATCAATGATTATTATTGAGCTACCACTATTATCTGCATATGCTGAGCCAAGCAAGTTTCCATTGTGGGATAGGGCGGCAAGGCCAAAATCTATGTTATCAGGAAAAATTACTTCAAATGCCTGACTATTTGGATCAATAGACTCATTATGAGAAATATTCAATGTTGTAGGTTCTTTTGTTCTTAGTACAACACTAGGATCACCAAATAGAGTCCAATGATTAGTTTCTGTATAACCTTCACTACCATATGCATCATTCATTTTAAGGCATCCATTCCAAGATATACCCCCAAATGTATATTTTCTATTGCTTGAGTAGTCCTCTGTTAAAATATCTACCATTTCATCCTGAGCTTCCATTGGAGGAGCCCACCCTTGATAAACTGTAGACATGAATGTAGCAATTGCACCAACAGGCTCGCCACCATAAGTTTGTCTCAAAAAGGCCTCACCCAAACATAAGCCATCTCCAAAGTCTCCACTCTTACAGCCTACGGTACAAATAAATGGCAATTCATTTTGATTTACCAATGAACCTACATCACCATTATCAAATCCTGATGTAACCCATAGCTGTGTATCTCCATGTCCTGTATAATGAGCAATTCCAATACCATTATTTATTGCAGATCTAACTGAAGAGGCATTTGGACTTCCTGAGGCATCATTTCCACCACTGTGGGTTCCATCATAAAATTCACTAATTCCATTATAATTATAATCTAATAAGTCATCTCTCATATTCCTTGCATGTTCCCAGTCAGATTCGCCTCCATCATGGCCATAGCCAGCACCCTCATTAGAAGCAACAACAATTCCTTTTCTGTACCAATCAGCATTTACTTGAGGATCGCGCTCATACTCAATTGTTCTTTCTACTTGTGTATTTACATGAGATGTACTCTCAGCTGATACTCTTCCAACAAAAAATTCTGGATATGAGTCATTGCCTGATATATATCCATATGATATATCTGACTCTCCACTGCTCCATCCACTTCCTGATGTAAATGTAGGAATTTGATTCTTGTCTCCTACTAGCATTACATAAGCAAGGTTATGAGAATTATAAAAGTTTGTTATATAATTTTTTATGCTTGTAGCTGAATTTCCTGCTGTAGATTTTGGTATAATTGTTGTTTTTAGGCCTTTTTGATTCTTCCAATTAACAAGAGGTTGCATGGCTGAAACAAAGTTATCATAGCAAATAATTAACATCTCTCCATCTTCTGATATAGGAGTGTATCTACTTTGGTATGATTGATAGTTCAAAAAATGAGATGAATAAATTTGATTGTAATCAATTGTAGTAGTAGATAGTTCAGAGTATCTTGATTTTTTCTCATTAATCATATTATTTCCATCAAACTTAATTTCAACTACTATCTCATGAAAAACATCCAGTGTTTTTTGAATTGGGTTGTATTGAAAAGGATTAAACTGCACTACTTGACCTCTAACATCTCTTAAAATATAAGGATCATGTAATTCAATAAGATTACCTGGAAAGGTTTGATCTAAATTATAGACTTCAAACCATTCGTACTCAACTTCCTTTATATCTACGTTTCGCTTAACATTTCCTTTTGAAGGTAGAATATTATAATTATTGAATCTCTGGAATTCCTTGCTTACAATATTAACATTAGCACTTTGAGCTTCTGGAATTATTACAGATCTATTTATATGTGGAAGAGAAGGATTACCTTTTTTAAGAAAATTTGGTTCTCCTGAAACTGAAATATTTTGAAAAAATATTCCATCCACTTCTAATTCATCCAATGAGAACTTGTTAATTTTTAGTTTGACCAATAGTTTTTCACTAGTTTGTTCTAAGACTTCTAGAGAAATTGGATCATTTGACTTATTGATGTATACTGAATTAGCTACAACCAAAGATAGGGTCATAACTATAACTAGAAAATGTTTCATTTTTTTACCTTCAATTAATTTTATATTTAAATCTAATCAATTTTTAAATAAAGTTGTATAAATATAAGCTTATCAAAATGTAACAAAAATATTGAAGAGTTTTACTTATCAAAAAAATAACTTAAATTAAATTAATATTTTACGAGGAGTGAGAATGAAATTTATTATTATTTTATTAAGTTCATTATTATTTTCGAATGAATTTTCAGAGGGTCCTTATGGTAATGGATATTACGATGTTGCGGCTTCTTTTTCTGTGAAAGATCTAAACATATCTGTTGAAGGAGATGTGAATCAAGATGATATATTAAACATTCAAGATATTATTATTGTTGTTGGAGAAATACTAGGTACAATTAGCCTAGACAATGAAGCTTTTTCAATTGGAGATATTAATAACGATAGCATTATTGATATTTTAGATATTGTTAAGATGGTAGATAATGTAATGTCTGGTCAGTCCTCTGATTGGGTATTTGAAGAGGAATGGACTGGAGATGAATCTTATATTTTTATACATTATCAAGGCTCTTCAGCACTATGGTATGCCGCAGACATATATAAGCAACAATTGCTTTCAAACTCTCCAGATAATGTTCATTACTTTTTTATTTCAAGTAGGTCAAGCTATGAGGATGATGTTACTACAATAAAGGAACAATTTGATGAAATTCTTTTTTCTTCATTCTCGGAAGATGAACAGAGCCATTGGAAATCTCATCTACATTTTGTACCTCAACATTCATTATCAATGGATAATTGGTTATCAGAGGCTTTAAATGGAAAATCTTCCATGGGAATCAATCAGATGCAACAGATAATGCAAACTGGATATTTAGGAAATCCTGCAAACTTTTCAGGTACTTATATAAATTACTTAGCTCATGAGGCTATTTTTTATGATTATCAATATAGAACATTTATTGAACCAACTGAAGATTATAATGAAGTTGAAATTTTTGATGCCGTGGACTATGGGGGCGGAGGATATGGAGGTGGAGGATCTTGGAGCCCAACCATCACAAGCATAGTTGAGCTACCTCAGACCGGAAATTATGATAGAGTATCAGTAGAGGCCTTTATGCCATGTGCAGACTATACAGATGCTAGCTGTGATGATTATGATAGAATAGCAAGTATGGCTATATGTCAAGGGGTTTGCTACATGGATTATAATTCAAGTGGAACGTTTGACCCTGATGAACAGATAGATGAAACTTATGAAGAATGTAGTAGTAATGGCTTTTCGTGGGAGTTCAATTATGATTGCCATGAAATTGCAGAGTGGATTACACCATTTGATAGGCAACCTCATTCACTAACTGATATTTCTCCTTATCTTGCCATGATGTATCCAGGAGGGCCAAAGATGTTTAAGTTTTATGTTTCTGGTTGGCCTAACAGTGTGATAACACTCAAGTTAAGATTTTTTGAAGCACCGTTAAATGCGTTGGTTAGAAAAGAATTTATTCCACTATGGGGAGGCGGAGGATTTTACTCAGATGGTGAATTTGTCTACAATGATAATCATCAGCCTATAGCATTTAATATACCTGTAGATGCAAAAAAAGTTGAGTTTACAACCTATATAACTGGACATGGATGGGGCAGTGATTCAGGCAATTGCGCTGAGTTTTGTAATACTATCCATAAATTTACAGTTAACGGAGGAGTCGCTAACTTTCAAAAGGATCACCCTACAGCAGGCTCAAATAACTATTGTATGCAGCCATCAACCATTGCCCAAGGTGTGATACCTAATCAATATGGAACATGGGGCTATGGAAGGCAAGGCTGGTGCCCAGGTTTAGATGTTAAACCTTTTGTTCAAGACATATCAAATTATATTAGCTTGGGGGATGAAAATATAATTGAATATGAAATTTGTTGGGCTCCAAATGGTAGTTGTACATCTTCTTGGCCTACTATAACTGATCCAAGTGGATACTTGGCTAATATTCATATGTCATCAGCTTTAATTATTTCTTATTAGCATCTATATAGAAGTCGATACTATACTTGCCTGCACCAGCCATAAAAATGAATAAGCTTACAGCAAATAGTTCAAGGGGGTGCAGTATACTTTCATCTTTTCCAAAGTGATATACAATAGCACCAAGCATTGTCAGACAATTGAAAAGTCCTGCCCAACGTGCTTTTAAGCCTATAAGCATTAAAAGTCCTCCAAAAAATTCTGACAATGCTGCGCATAGGCCCCAGAAGACTGGAAATAGAGATAAGCCCGCAGCGTTTCCAAGCCAAATCCAAGTAGATTCACCTCCTTCTAGTTTGGGATATCCATGTATCATAAATGATGAACCTATAACCACTCTTAAAATTAGCAATCCAAAATTTTTCATTGTTTATTTTCCTTATTGCACTGCCAACAATTAGTAAAATTTTCTGGAATTAGTTCATTACAATTGAAACATTTCCAATAGCTTAATTCCTTTTTTACTGAGTTTTTCTGTGCTTGCTTGTATTGATCAATATATTTTTTTGCATTGAAGTAATCTTTTTGTTCTACGTAAATCCTAGTGAATAATATATGAGCTGGTAGCTCTCCCAAAGCTGAAGTTAAATGTTCCCCAGATAGTAATACATTGATTCCAATATCATTTAAATTGGCTTGAATCATATGGGCTTCAGCGTAATTTTCAGCAATATAAATTAAAGTCTTACTCATTTTGATGGCTGTCCATCCAATTTTTTTGAGTCCATTGATTATTTTCAAATTTTGTTACAGTAAAATTATGCAACCAATCACCTAGAAAGATTATTTTGTTTTTATCATTCTGTTGATCATTTACGATCCCTAGTTGGTGGTAATGACCAACTAAAAATATATTTATATCTTTACTCCAAATTTTATTACTTGCAAATTGATATAGGCTGTCTTTTATATTTTTATTTTCAAAGTACTCTCGATGTGCAGTATTTGAAATAATTTTTGAAATTTTCACCCCAATTTTTGATGGTAAAAGATTAAAAAGAAATATACTGGTTTTACTTCTAATTATTGATCTAAATATTCTATAAATAAAATCTTTTTTTAGTATTCCATCTCCATGCATTAATTTCATTTTACTGTTATTTGAACTAATTGCTAATTCATCAGTGTATACTTTTGCTTTAAATTTTTTTTGAAAAAATCCAAAGTCCCAAAAATCATGATTGCCTAATAAATAGTATATGTCAACTCCATGTTTAGATAAAGCTTCTAGAGCTTTAAAAATATCACTGTAGGAATCAATTGGATTATTTTTGTATTCAAACCAAAAATCAAAAAAATCTCCTCCAATAACAAGATTACCTTTTTTCAATTTTATTTCTTCAAATAAAGAAAACATTAGTTTCCTTCTTTTGCTATCGCCTTTATCAATAGTAAAGTGACAGTCAGATATAAAATATATTGGGGAGTTAATTTTTTCCATAATTATAGTTTAAAATAATATTTATATAAAAAGATTTAATACATCTAATTTATAAGGGAAATAGCTTGATATTAATGATACTTAAATATAACATTCATAAATTTTTCATTTTAACTATATTTTCTTTAGGCATATTATTTTGTCAGTTTGGAAAAAATAGGGTTCAGTATGATGAGTTCAATTGGGAGTTTATACAAAGCCCTCATTTTGACGTTTATTACTACAATTACAATGATTCTAATTATTCAGGATATAAAAATGCTGAATTTACCGCTTATGAAAGTGAAAAGGCTTACCAAAGAATTTCTCAGGCTCTTCAATGGGACCTTAAGGGCAGAGTATCAATAATTGTATATAACTCCCACAATGATTTTCAGCAAACCAATGTTATTGATATGTTCATGCAAGAAGGTATTGGTGGTGTTACTGAGTTGTATAAAAACAGAGTCGTAATTCCATTTGATGGATCCAATAAAGAGTTTAAGCATGTTATTCATCATGAGTTAGTTCATGCTTTTATTAATGATTCAGTTTATGGCGGAAGTTTGAAAAATATGATGAGCAGCTCTATTAAAGTACGAATTCCACATTGGATGAATGAAGGTCTAGCAGAATATCTTTCTTCTAATTGGGACACCAATTCTGATATGTGGATGAGAGATTTAACGATCAACAGTGAAAGAATGGTTAACATTGATGATTTAGTTGGATATTTAGGATACAGAGGAGGACAGTCTGTATGGAAATTTATTACTTCTAAATGGGGCGAAGAAAGTATTGCATCAATTTTTAATAATATAAAATCAAGCAACAGTATTGCAAAGGGGTTTAAGAATACTATTGGATTAGACTATGATCAGCTAAATGAACAATGGCAGTCTTATTTGAAAAAGCAATATTGGACCGAAGTTACGATTAGAGATGATTTGAATGATATTGCTCTACCTTTAACAAATCATATAAAATTGAAAAATACTTACAATGTTGGCCCTTCAATTTCTCCTGATGGATCCAAGATAGGTATTTATTCAAATAAAGACAATGAAATGAGTATATATATTATTTCTGCCATTGATGGAAAGTTCATTGATAAAGTTGTAACCGGATATAAAAATCCTGATTATGAAGAATTGCATATTTTAAAACCAGGTATAGCCTGGTCACCCAATAATTTAAAACTTGCCTTTGCTGTAAAATCAGGGAAAAAAGATGCATTGATGATATATGAGATTGAAAATAAAATTTTAAAAAAAATTGATTTAGCAATAGAAGGTATTTTCAGGCCATGTTGGTCTCCCAAAAAAGATGCCATTGCATTTATTGGTAATAATGGTTCATCAAGCGATATTTATTTGTATGATTTAGAACGTGATAGCTTAAGTTCTATAACAAATGATTTTTATAGCAATGATCAAATTTCATGGACAGCAGATGGAAGTAATATATTATTTATTTCAGATAGGGGGTCTTATAACAATCTAAACTCAACAAGATATAAAGATGATATTTTTCAAGATGATATATATATTGTTAATATAGATAATAGAAAAATTCAAAGGCTAACAGATACGCCTTACAATGAATCATATCCAATCATGAATTATAATGGTGATATTATATCTTTTATTTCAGATGAATCAGGAATAAATAATATTTACATGTCTAGAGTTAAAGATAACTTGTTTAAAGATATAGTTCCAATAACAAATGTTATGACAGGAATTACACAGCTTTCCTGGAACGGAGACAACTCTCAACTAGTCTTTACAGGTTTCAGGAAAAGCGGCTATGATATTTATTTATTATCTAATCCAATCGAACTAATGAAAAGCCCTAAACAGATTTCTTTTGCTCAATGGAAAGAAAAAAATACAGTGGATGTTAGCAATAAACTTTACAGGGATTCTCTTATTGTAAATACTCAGAACAAATATAAAAACTATATTTTTTCTAATCAGCAAGAAAACGACCAAGAAGATCAAAATATTTTGCGCGATGATGATATTTATAATTCAGATAAATCATACAAAAAGAATATATATAAAACACGCTTTACTTTGGATGTGGCAGATGGTTATTATGCTCTTGATAGTAGATATGGAGGCCAGGGAATGATTCAATTCTATTGGAGTGATATTCTTGGCGATCACCGTATTTTATTTGCCACTGAAGCAACGATTTCTGATCTGCAGAGCTCAGATTTTCATGTTCGCTATTGGAATCTAAAAAATAGAATGAATGTAAGTTATTATTTATATCATCGAGCGGTATTGTTTGGAGATTACCAAGTTAGATTAAATACCAATCAATTAGTATCTACAGGGTATCCTGAAAGCAGAGTTCAAGACATGGGTGTTGAAGTTGATGCAAGCGTACCAGTCAATAGATACTATCGAATAGATTTTGGATCAAAGTTTCATTACTCTACTTTGGAAAAATTAAAGTATGATGAAAATCTTTATTTGAGTTCACACCCATCTCTAGAACAATTTTCTTTATTGATTCCAAATGCAAAATTAGTTTGGGATAATACGTCCCCAGCTTTTCCATTTCCTATTAATGGTGCTAGATTTTATTTACAATATCAATTGTCCACCGTTCAACTTAAATTTCAGAAATTAACTTTTGATTACAGAAAATATTATAAATTGTTCAATGGGATTAGCTTTGCTGGAAGAACTTTTTTGGGGACAACTTGGGGAGTAAATAGACAAAAATTTTTTCTAGGTGGATTAAGATGGATAGCTTCCAGTGTTAATCAAAGATATCCTTCTAATACAGATGTAATTGGTATTAAGGATATATATTATTCAGAGGTGGTAATGCCTATGAGAGGTACATATATTTCTCAGCTAAGAGGGTATAACGTTGGCTTATTAAATCTGGAGCTAAGATTGCCCTTTTTATTATATTATTTTCCTGCTATTAAATTTTTCGGACAAATCAATGGGGTCTTTTTTGTAGACATTGGGACATCATGGACAAATAATTTTACAACTTTTTTTAATTCATCAAGCTGGGATAGTGTTGAAAATACCCCATCTCAGTGGTTAATGTCATATGGATATGGTCCAAGATTTTGGCTTTTAGGTTTGCCATGGAAACTAGATTTTGCGTGGCAGTATAATCCGTATAAAGGGACAATATCAAAGAGAGAGTGGTACCTTAGTATTGGTTTTGACTATTAATTTTATCACATGATGAACTATTACCATTGCAAACATTGCAGCTATCAACTCTTGCAGAACCACCAAGAACACCCAAGCAATCTTTAGTTACTGATAGTTTGTTAATGTTAATAATTTGAGCGGGGCTATTTCCAAATAGTATATTTGTATCAGGATTAGCTAAAAATAATTTATCGGTAGAATAATCATAAATTTTGAATATAGGTTTAGATCCTGGCATGTGGTATCCTTTTGTATATTTTGATCCATCATCTCCCATAGCTGGTACATCTGTAAATGGTCCTGCCCACTGTCTTGTGCCTGTACATACATCGCCATTAAAACTTGCGATCCAATCTTTTTCACTTAATTTTAATCCATCAATTTCCACTTCTTTTATAAAGTAAAAAGTTTGAATTGTAGACTGATTAAATTCAAAATCTTTTGGAGGTGAGGTATTTGAAATACAGCAGGTTAGAATTAAAATTAAATAAATTTGGTAAGGCATTTTACTCATTTTTAGGGTTACATTATGTTACTAATTTGCATTAAGTAATGTATAAAAATTAAATTATATTAGTTTTACAATTAATTATTAAAGGTATAAACATGAAAATTAAACAGATTATCTTATTTATTTTTACAGGATTTATTTTTTCTCAGGCTGATCATACTATTGAGGCAGGGAATTTTTTCTATACGCCCGCCAATTTAACAATTAATGTAGGAGAATCAGTGGAGTGGTACAATGTTGGTGGGTTTCATGATGTAAATGGTGCTACCAATACTTTAACTGGAAATTCATTTAATAATCCCGAAGATTTTTATATTTCAGCAGTGTCTGGTCCAGCTTCAATAGGAACATATACTTTTAGTGTTGCAGGTACTTATAACTATGACTGTAGTATTGGCTCTCATGCCGCTAATGGTATGGTGGGCACAATTACTGTTGTAGGTGATGAAGTTTCAGGTTGTACCGATCCTGAGGCCTATAATTGTGATGATAACGATAGCTATATATTCCAGATTGGTGCAACTGTTTATGATAATACATGTGATACATGCTCAAGTGGAGTCCCCTGTGATGGATTTTACAATCCTGAGGCTACAGTTGATGATGGCTCTTGTAGGTATTATCAAGCACCATCTGATGATGAGGTGACTTTCTCAACAGGTGAAGGAGTTATTTCAATTGATTGGTCGGGTTTTACGCCTCCTGAATTATCTATAATTGATTCATATCATGTACAAAGATGCGTTGGAGAAGGTTGTACTTGGGTAGAGGGTACATGGCCTTTTAATTCGTATCAAGGTACTTCTATTGATGATCTATTTGGTTGGGAAAATGAAGCCGAAGAAATTAAATATGCTTTCGCAGTGAAATATTCAAATAATCCTTATTGGGGCTGGGCAATTAGTAGTATTAACTTTTCATCTTCTGATTCATGTTCAGCTGGAGATGTAAATTCAGATTCAACAATTAATATTTTAGATGTTGTATCTATTGTTCAGTACGTTTTAGCAAATGTTGATTACAATGAGGATCAGGTTTGCGCAGCTGATATAAATGGAGATTCAACTGTTAATATTTTAGATATTGTTGCTTTGGTTCAGTTAATACTTGGCGGTTAATTTTTCAATATTAATTTTTGTGATATCTTAAAAGACATTTTAGAATAAAATTGTTACAAAAGAGTCTTCTAAAGTTAATTTATAAAGCTTAAGATGATGTCTAATTAGTTGAAACCTGATTGTTTAATCTTCAACTGTTAATCTAACATCAATATTTATTTTATCTTCAATTGGAATAAACAGTAGTTTTGGTAGTTCTATTTCATAATCGCTAAGAGAAATATTAAATCTTGATGAAATAACATATTTTGTAGAAGTCGTTTTTTTAACGGTTAGTGGTATACTAGTTTTTTTTGTTTTCCCATTTATAGTCAAGCTACAATCAATATTTGAGTTGCTGTACTCTTTTATTTCAACATTCTTTTTCTCTAAAATAATTTCTGGATATGTAAAAGCATTTAAATGTTTCAGCATATTACTATCTCTATTATCATTTCCACTATTTAAAGATATTATTGGCACTTTAAATATTAAATCACAAATTGTATTTTTTTCATTACAATTTGCAGATATTATTATTGAAGAACTAGTTCCAGACCACTCATGTAGTGGATGAACTCCATAGTATTTTACTTCACTGCTTGAATTGTCAATTTTGTAGTCACAAAAAATAAAATTTATAAATAGTGATAAAGCTATTATTTTCATGGCAATAAAGTAACTAAAAATGCCAGAGTATATGCACTAAAAGTTATTGAACTAATATTTCTGTGAATTCTGTAAGGCTTTGGATCATTTGGGTATTGGGCTGTATAGTACCCACTTATTGGAATAAACCACATTCCTATAAAATGAACATATGATAAATATTTATGAATTTTAATTGATGAATACCCTTTTGAATATCTATATGCAGGAGGTGCAAAAAATTGTAATCCAGCAGTGGTCATATAAATTGAAAATGTAGAATAACCTAAATAACGATGCGATGAAGAGTAATTTCTGTTTCCATTATTATACATGTCACTTCCTAAATACATTTGTACTCCCATTAAACCTAAATTAATAAGTCCTAACTTTTGATGAAGTTGAAGCATTTCATATCTGAGGTTTAATTCTTGAATTCGTGATTTAGGCGCTAGATTTAATGTTCTAAATAGACCCTGCTTTCCCCAAAAAATTTTTTTTGAAAATGGCATGTTATTTGGCAATGAATCAATAGATGAATAATTAAAAGATTTTACTGTAGGTTGTTCTTCACTAAAAGAAAAGGAAAAAAATAAAATTATTAATATAATTTTCATATTTACTGATTAGCTCCAAATTGAATCCATAAAGCAATCTTATGAATACTTAGATTATCCAAGGTATAAGTTGGAGGCATTGGATAGCCACTATTACCACTAATAACTTTCCATAAAAGACTGTTAGTTGAATCTCCTGCAATAATAATATTTTCACTCATTAAATTAGAAAATGATTCCAAATTCACACCATATGAACCTGCATGACAAGATACACAATGATTATCAAGTACGGTTTGTATTGATGAGTTGTAATCTATACTGCAAATTTCATTATCTCCAAAAATAAAATTAGAAGAATAATTATCTGATCCAAATATCATGCAGCCAGTACATGTAGAATTATTTCCATTACATACTCCGCACTCATCAATCACTGCAGTTCCTCCACATTCTCCCAAGCAGTCTAATGTTTCTAAAATGTTTTCACAATTACAATCAGATTCATTCATTGACGATCCATTGCATATTCCACAGATATCATATGTTTTTTCACTTCCACACTCACCATCACACCCCATTATATTATACTCACAATCACAATATCCTTCAGATATACCATCTCCATTTGGTACTCCACATTCATCCATACAGGAAGTATTATCACCTCCAGGTATACCACACTCATCAACTTCAGACAAAAATAAGTCAGAGCAGGAGATAAGTATAAAAAGTAAAAAAAGTTTAAAGTATCTAAATGAAAACATTATTTTTAATCTATTTTAATGATTAAATATAAACAATGAATATATTTAAATATTTCTTAATCTTTGTTACATAATGTAATCTTTTCATTTTTTTTTCTGTGGTAAATTAAATAAATAATCAAAGGCCATTTTATTGTGAAAAATAATAAAGAAAAAATTCTTGAAACTTGGGGAAATGGAGCCCCTAAAAATAAAAGAGTCTTAATAGATGACAATTCATATGTTGACTATATGTACTACTCATCTGGCAAATTAAAAACTGAGCAGACTATAGTTAAAAATAAAAGAGAGGGTGATTACATTAGGTATTGGAAAAATGGCGAAAAAAGTGATCATACCTGCTTTAAAAATGGAAAAGAAGATGGCCCAACTATTCTTTACAATCAAGAGGGAAAAATTTGGCTTAAAGGGCAATATTCAAATGGCAATAAAACAGGTGAATGGATTTTTCATGATTCAGATGGCTCTGTAACACATAAAGAAAAATTTTAATTTTATTCTAATGCTTTTACAATTTCCTCAAAAACACTTTTGCTAATTTTTTCACTTAATTTTTCACAACCTTTCTTACCTGCATCTTCAAAGTTAATGTAGCTTGCGCCATTTGAATTAATTGTTTTTGAATAAAGCTCCTTGTTGTTTTCATTATCAAAAATATTAAATTCTAATTCTGCATAAGCATTGTACATAGCAGGAGAATTTTCAGAGTATTTAAATGGCTCTCCTTTAGATTGTGTTTTAAATTTACCTTTAATTATGAGATGAGCTTGATTTTTATCTACATTAAATCTTGCTCCATAAAATTTAACAAGCTGTTCTTTTAGAGTATTTTCTACACATGGGACATTTAAATTTTTTCCTAAATTTTTTTCAGAAATATCACAGAAAATAATTGGCCCTTTAACATTAATAATTTGGGTTACTTGAGACTGAATATTATGAGATGGTAGTATTTTTTGAGTTATAATAATTTTTTCATCAATTCTAATGGTTATTCTTTGAACTGAATTTTTAGATTTTAATTTTTGAATGAAAAATTCTGCAATGCCATTTTTATCGGTTATTGATGTAAAGTCTATTTCACTTCCTTCCATCTTGCCAATAAGGGGAATATTTTGAATTGGTTCATCAGTTAAACTATCAGTGCATTTGACTCTAAATTTAATTACTTTATTATTTCTAGTCGTTGCATCAATCTCACCTTGAAGCAAATTGAGCTGAAATCTGTTTAGATAATCGTTCATTTTATAGGTTATTATTGAAAACAAATTTTTCTTTACAGACTCTTCATCNGGATAATTAACTTGAATTGGCACTTCCATNTAAGGTGAAATTTGCGCAAACGCATCAATTAGAAGTTGAGGCGANTGGAAGGAAAATTTTTCAGAATTTTTTATATTTTCAATTGCAATTTTAACAGCATTTTGCCTTTGGTCGTTAATAAAAGAATTGTACTTTTCTATTGATAGCTTTGATAGAACATAGTAGTAGGCTCCATCATCGAAGCTTTCCAATAATTCTATGCCAGGAAGTTCTTGCTCAACTTGCGTATAAATTTGCTTATTAAAGTAATCATTAATCTCGAAATTATTTTGGGTTATTTGACTTTCAATTTTGGAAGAAATATTTACTTTTATTTGTGTTGCAATTTCATTTGAAGCATTTTTTATTGCTAATTCTCTATAGTTATAGTTTTCTATCTTATTTGATATTCCAACCCCGTACCAATACTGTCTTGAATTAGGAACATTTTTTACCCAGTTTGGAACCTTCTTTTGTTCTTTTTCAACTGTTGGTTCAACGGATTTTGTACAGCTAAATTGAAGTAAAGTAATTAAGATACTTATGATGAATTTAGATTTAAAGTTCATATTTTATAATATACATCTAATTAATAAAATTTAAATATGGAATATTGTAGTAAATGCGCGAATAAAAACATTTTTAGTTATATTGATGGCAACAAGCGGTTTCATTGTGAAAAGTGTAAAACAATTCACTATCAAAATCCTAAGCCAACAGCTACATTAATTTGTATGAAGGGTCATCAAATGCTATTAGGCAGAAGAGCTCTTAGCCCTGCTAAGGGTAAGTGGGGCTTAATCGGAGGTTTTATGGAGCTCAATGAAACCATTCAGCAGGCAGCAGAGAGAGAGCTCTATGAAGAAACTAATTTAAAGGGAAGAGTTCATGAATTCGTAGGTATTTGTTCTCACTTCAATACAGTTTTTGGTGATGTTTTGCTTATTGGTATGACAATGGAAATTGAAGATTGGAGTTTATTAAAAGCAGGTGATGATGTATCTGAAGTTCAGTTTTTTAATATTAGTACATTGCCTGAATTGGCATTTGAATCTCATAAAAAGTTAGTTAATATTTTCAGACAAAAGACTAGCAATAGTTGAAGCAAAATATTTAAAATTAGTTAAATGCAAAAAAATAATATATTTCAAGAGTTAAAGGATAGAAAGGTATTTCGTAGCGCTGCTATATATGGCGGCGCGGCTTTTGTTATTCTTCAAGTATGCAGTATAGTCTTCCCAGCATTATTATTGCCTGATTGGAGTATACGATTCTTAGTAGTTCTATTAATTATTGGCTTTCCATTGGTTATTATTTTTTCATGGATGTATGATATGACCAATCAAGGGATAGTTAAAGCCGAGCCCAGATCAAACTCTAATAGTACCTTCTTTGGTTCTACTATTATTTTTTTCGTTATTCTTTCTTTCTTTTATCTATATAAAGATAATTTTTTTCGTTCTGCAGTTAATCCAAAATCTATAGCAGTGATACCATTTGATAATTTCAGCAAAGATCCAAAAGATGAATATTTAAGCAATGGTTTTACAGAGGTTATCATAGCAAATCTTGCTAAAGTAAAAGACTTAATGGTTATTTCCAGGACTTCCGTAATGCGATATAAAAATACTAAAATGAGTTTAAAAGATATAGCAAAAGAGCTAAATGTAGCACATATTCTTGAAGGTAGCGTTCAGAGAACTGATAATAAGATAAGAGTTGTTGGTCAGTTAATTGAAGCGCGAACAGATAAGCATGTTTGGGCTGAAACTTATGATGAAGA
>NHIV01000047.1 GCA_002170735.1 bacterium TMED198
ATTAAATCTAATTTTAATGATTGAGATCTGTATATAGCAAGTGGATCTGGAACAAATAACTCAAAAGCAAATCTTCCTTTAATATCTAGGTGTTTTGAAATATTAACCAGCATTTTGCTAAATGATTTTTTACTCAAACAGTGATTAAAGGTGTTAAATACCGATAAAATAAAATCAAACTTCCCATTTAGATTAAAGGATTCAAAGTTTCCATTATAAATTTTTGCCTGCATGCCCAAAGTATTGATTTTTTTTATCAAGTAATTATTAAAAATTATTGATAATTCTACCCCAGAATATATAAAGCCATCTAATAAAAGTGGAATGCCAACTCTGCCAGTGCCTGATCCTATTTCTAAAATATTTTTTACTTTATAGGAATGAGCTAAAAATTTCCACAGCTCTAAGTCGTTCTTTTTCCACCAGTATTGTGCATCATAAAGTTGGGGGTTTTGGTAGGGGTCAGTGAATTTCAAAAATTAGCTTAAAACAAGCATCTCTTTAGTAGATTTATTAAAAGGAATACAGCCGTCTTTTTTTATTAAGCAATCATCTTCAATTCTTACTCCGCCCCAATTTGCTATATAAATACCGGGCTCAATGGTAATTATATAATTTTCAAGTAATTTTTTATTATTAAATTGACTTATTCGTGGGTAGGTATGAATTTCAAGGCCAAGACCGTGGCCAGTAGAGTGAATAAAGCTATCTCCGTAGCCATTTTTTTTAATAACCCCCCTACAGATTGCATCTAGCTCTTTTCCGGTCATTCCTGCTTTGGCAGCAGCAATTCCGGCCAACTGTGACTCTAAAACGATTTGATATATTTCTTTATGTTTTTCTGTTGCATTACCAATAACAACTGTTCTAGTCATATCCGCGTGATAACCATTGTATAGCGCACCAAAGTCCATTACTACAAAATCTTCATTTTCAAATTTTTTCTTTGAAGGGCGAGCATGCGGAAGCGCTGCATATAGACCGCTTGCAATTATGGGATCATATGCATCGCCATCTGCGCCATGTTTTTTAAATAAAAAAGAAATTTTAGCAGAAATTTCTTTTTCAACAGCCCCAACCTTTAAATCTGGAATTATATCTAGAAAAACCTGATCAGTAATTTCTACTGCAGTTTTTAAAGCAGCAATTTCTTGTTTATCTTTAATGGCAGCAAGATGTTCAATAATCATTTCTGTTTTTATAAGTTTAAGGGATGAAAAAGTATTTTTTATGGCTTCATATTGTGAATAGCTAACATGCTGACCTTCGAAAGCTAAAGAATGAATTTTATGTAGAAACCCTCCCTTTTTAATAGTATTTAAATGACCCTCATTGGTAATAATAATTTCAAATTCTTTCACCTGGTTTTTTGATTGTTCAATATAGCGTCCATCAGTTATAAAAAACTGTTTATCAGGAAGCACTAACACAGATCCCGCAGAACCAGTGAAGCCAGTTAAGTAGCGAATGTTTGTTAGGTTTGTGATGTACATAGCATCCAAATTATTGTCATTTAAATTTTGATGCAGTTTAGATAGTCTATTTAGATATATTTTTCTCATTTTCTTTTTTAATAATTTTATTAATTTTAATAATATATTTTTCTGCTTTAGTTTTTTTTGTATCATCCTGAGCAAGAACGCTTAACCCTTTCAATGCATCATGATAGTGTTTTTGTGTAATTAATATATCAATCATACTGAAAGTCTGAAACTTCGATTGAATTGTAAATTGGTTTTTATTAGAAACAGTTGACTTTGTAGATATTTTTAAAGGCTTCTTATTTCTTTTTTTTATTTTTGTGGTTTTTCCTTCTATATTTTGTTGCATCCAATTAGCAGCAAAAGGGTTATTGGGACAAATTTTTAATATTGTTGTTATAGTTGATAAAAGAGCTTTATTTGATCGGTTTAATTTTTTTTGAATTTTAAACAAGACTAATAAAGATTTTAAATTCACCGGATCCGCCTTAAGGAGCCTCTGAATTAGACGCTCTCCCTTATATAGATCATTTGATTTATAGAAGATTTTTGCTAATACAAACATCCCTTGAACATTATCAGTGTTTTTGCTAAGACCAATTTCACATACTTTTTTAGATCGAGAGTAATCATCTATATTATAGTAATGTTCTGCAAGCAATGGAAAAACAGGAGAAGCAAAGTCATTTGCAAAAAGATTTTCTAGTTTTCTAATCTGTTTAGCTGTCAATTTATTTTCTATTTTCATTGTACCATGAATTAATGTAATTAACAGTTTCAGAAATTGGTGTTCCAGGCCCAAAGAGCTTCCCCACTCCAATCTTGTATAGTTTTATCATATCTTGCTCAGGGATAATGCCGCCGCCAGTTAACAATATATTGTCAGCCCCCTTTTTATCAAGTAGCGTTTTTATCTTAGTAAAAATTGCCATATGTGCACCACTTAAAACAGAAAGGGCAACGACATCTGCATCTTCTTGTATTGCGGCATTTACAATCATTTCAGGCGTTTGTCTCAGACCAAGGTAAATAACCTCCATGCCATCATCCCTAAAAGCTCTAGCTAAAATTTTTATTCCACGATCATGGCCATCTAGGCCAGGCTTGGCCATGATAACCCTGATTTTATTTGTCATGTTCATTTGTTTCAAAATAAAATGTTGATGGGCCGGTATTTATTAATGATATATCCATGTCCTCACCAAACTCTCCACTTTCAACTATAAAATTATTTGTTTTAAACATATTAATAAAAAAATTATATAATTTTTTTGCTACGGTTGGATCTGCGGCCCTTTCAAAGCTTGGTCTCCTACCATTGTCTGTATTGCCACACAAAGTAAACTGACTAACTATCATTATAGATCCATTTACATCTTTAATAGATAGATTCATCTTTTTTTGATTATCAGCAAATATTCTAAAGTTACTTATTTTATTATATAATATATTGACATCTTTTTCACTATCATTTTTTGTAATGCATAAAAATATAAGTAATCCTAAACTACTAGTTTGACTTTTAATAACATTATTTATAGAAACAGAAGAAGAGGCAACTCTTTGTATTAGAGCAATCATTAGGAAATCCACACATTATTTTTTCCAAGCACATTTCTCAAAGAAGCAATCAAATGATGGCTAGATTCCACCTTTATACTATTTGCTAGAATTTTTCTTTTTAGGCCATTATTTGCGGCAAGATGAAAAACCAACCTGCAATTACCAGCATTTTTTTGGCAAAGACTTTTAATTTTATCAATTTCATTTTTATTATCCATCCCAAAACTCAGCATTATGTTTACTGTTTTACTTAAAGTTTTCCTAATATCTTGTAAAGAGTGTATAGCCGTTGCAACCATTCTATTGTTTTCTTTATCATCGCCATAGCTAGAAGGCTTGCCAACAAAAAACAACTTTTCATCCTCTACAAGCTGATGGCTATGTTTTTCATATAGTTCATAAAAAACATACACTTCACAAGACCCAATTAACAGATTAAGATTAATAATAGCCCATTTTCTGTTTTTTTTGTCATATCTAACCGTAACATCTTGGATAATTCCTCCACACCGCATTTCTTTGTTTGATTGTTTTTCTTCGTTAACTCCAAGGTTAGAAAAATCCTTTAAATCGTTTTCATACTTTTTGAGCGGATTCGACATAAGATAAAAGCCTAGTGCTTCTTTTTCACGCCTAGCAACTTCTGAATTATTCCATTCTTCAACCCTGGGAAAAGAAATTTTTTGTATATTTTGTTCATTTCCAAATAGAGATTCCTGATTAAGCTTCTTGTCTTGATTTTTCTTTTGATTGATTTTAATAATAACATCAATATGTTCAAACTTTTCTGCCCTGTTTCCCTCTAAAACATCTAGTGCTCCCGATTGAATTAAACTTTCCAAAACTTTTTTATTTAGAGCAGTGCTATCAACTGAACATAAATCTTCAATATGATTAAAGTTACCATGATTTTTTCTATGCAAAGCAATGCTTTCGGCGGCCTTGGTTCCAATGTTTTTTATCGCGGCCAATCCATATAGAATTTTACCGGACCTTGTTGTACTAAATTCTGCTAATGAGGAATTAATATCAGGAGGAAGAACAGTCATATCCATTTCATTGGCAGCACTCAACAGGGTTGCGATTCTATCTGTGTCATTCATTTCTGTTGACATGTTTGCAGACATAAACTCAGCTGGAAAATTAACTTTCAACCAAGCCGTTTGATAGGCAATCATGGCATATGCAGTTGAATGGCTTTTATTAAAACCATACTGGGCAAACTTTTCTAATAAAGAAAAAATTTCAGAGGCTATTTTTTTATCTATTTTTTGCTTGTAAGCGCCCTGGACAAAATCAATTTTAAAGGTCGCCATTAAATTTTTCTTTTTCTTGCCCATAGCTCTTCTCATTTCATCAGATTGAGATAAGCTTAAGCCACCTATTTTTGCGCCAATTTCCATTACCTGTTCTTGATAAACAATTATACCATAAGTTTCTTTTAGTATAGGTTCAAGGCTTTTATGTATGTATTGAATTTTTTCTTTTCCATGTTTTCTGTTAATAAACTTAGGAATATTGCTCATTGGCCCTGGCCTGTAGAGTGCATTCATAGCGACTAGCTCTTCAAAGGTTGAAGGTTTTAATTGTTTTAAATACTCCTTCATGCCTGCAGATTCAAATTGAAATATCCCTGTAGTTAGACCTTCAGCAAAGAGATTCATAACAGTTTCTTCATTCAAAACTAAATTATCAACATCAACTAACTCATTATGGTTTGTTTTTATCATGTTTACAGTTTTATCAATCACCGTTAAGTTTCTTAATCCCAGAAAATCCATTTTTAATATCCCTAAATCCTCCAAACCCTTCATATCAACTTGTGTTGCCACATCACCGGTAGAAGGATTTTTAAATAGAGGTACATAATTTGTAAGGGGACCTGGAGTTACAACAATTCCAGCTGCATGGGTAGAGGCATGCCTGTGTAAGCCTTCTAAGGTTTTAGAGTGTTCAATCAAATTCTTATGAGATTCGCTAATTTCAGAAACTTTGCCAAATTCTGGATTCATTTTCATGGCCTTGTCAAGCGTCATTTTCAAATCATTTGGAATCATTTTTGCTATTTTATCAGTTTCAGCATAGCTTATTCCAAGCACCCTTCCAACATCTCTGATTACTGATTTTGCTTTCATCGTTCCAAAAGTAATTATTTGCGCAACGGAATCATGGCCATATTTATTTTTTATATAATCGATTACTTTGTCTCGACCNTGAATACAAAAATCAATGTCTATATCTGGCATTGTAACCCTATCTGGGTTTANAAATCGTTCAAAAATTAAGTTGTATTTTAAAGGATCTATATTNGTGATTCCTGTGGAGTAGGCTACNAAAGANCCAACAGCACTCCCCCTTCCNGGNCCAACAGGTATTGCACTGTTCTTGGCATATTGAACAAAGTCTTGAGTAATTAAAAAATATCCAGCAAAACCCATTTTTTTAATTACACCAAGTTCATAGTCAAGGCGTTGCATAGCTACTGCATGGTGCTCTTCTTTATACTTACTTTTAATGCCTTCAACACATATTTTTTTTAGGTAGTCATCAGGATTGTTGAGCGCTTCATTATCAGGTATGGGAAAGTTGGGAAGATGATATTGATCCATATCAATTGTTACATTACACTGTTCAGCTATTCTAAGAGAATTTTCAAGAGCTCCTGGCGTATCTTTAAAAATTGCATGCATTTCATCTAAAGATTTAATGTAGAACTGCTTTTCCGCATACTTTGGCCTATTTATGTCGCTTTTATCTTTTCCCATTCCAAGACAAAACAAGGTATCATGGGCATCGGAATGCTCTTCATGAGAGTAGTGACAATCATTTGTTGCTACCAGAGGAATATCTAATTCGGAAGATAATTTTTTTAAGATTTTATGAGAAGACAGCTCACCATTAATTCCATGATTTTGTATTTCTATATAAAATCGATTTGGGAAAATTTCACAATATTCTAATGCTGCCTCCTTTGCCTTTTCGTAGTTTCCAACTGAAGCATAATGAGTTACTTCGCCAGCCAAACATGCAGATGTTGCAATTAATCCTTCATTATATTGCCTAAGTAGATCTTTGTCTATTCTTGGTCTGTAGTAATACCCTTCAAGGTATCCAATAGATACTAGCTTCATAAGATTGCTAAATCCAGTATTATTCATCGCAAGCAGAACCAAATGGTGGTATCCCCATTTTTTTACACCCTCTAAATTCTGCAACTTCTTTTCCTTATATGATCCTACAGAAACATAAACCTCACACCCCAAAATAGGCTTTATGCCTGCTGCCTTAGCACTTTTATAGAAAGGAATTAGCGAAAAAAGGTTGCCATGCTCAGTCACAGCAATAGAGTCCATTTTTAAATCACTTAGCCTGCTGACCATTGATTCTACTGACTGAGCCGCATCTAAAAGCGAATAGTCAGTATGATTATGAAGATGCACAAAATCTGACATTTAAATACCTTTATTTAACAGGGGGGCGTTAATTTAAAAATAATTTAGAATAAGTTGATGAAATTTTTTCACGCCCTTTTCATATTGATCAGATAAAGAGGGTTGATTAAACAAAGAAGAATGTAACCCTTTTTGCACGCTCTCAACAGCCTTTTGATCTTCTAGTTCAACATTTAAAACACTTGCATCATCATCAGCAATAGCAGCATTTGGAAATTTATAAACAAAGTACTGAATTTTGGTTTTTTGTATTTCTAGAGCGGTTACAATATTAACGGACAAGCCCCAAGGATAGTAATTAAGCATAATTCCTGGGAAAATCCAAAAATAGTATGCACCAATATTTGAATTTACAAATGAATCTTGATTGGGGTGTGCTTCAGCTTGCTGTAAAACAAAATTCTTCTTAACAAAAGTTTTATATGATGCAATATTGATATGCTTTGCAAGGCCCTTGTGTACAAATGGTATGTGCAAACCCTCAAGATAGTTTTCACAATAAAGAGCCCAGTTAATATCATAAACAAATGTTTTTGATAGAGCTTTTTCATATATTAAATCATCATGATCAAAAAAACTCATCGTTTTTTTAATTGCATTAAATATATGCTTTAATTCAAAATCAGGCTTTATACTGTAAAAAAATAAATCTAAAAATTGATATTGATTAAGGTTTAAAAGATTATTTTTTGAATTCTTTAATTCTTCTTTTGAAAAACCAGGAGATGATTGACACCTGCCATCCAAATCAAACCGCCTACCATGGTATGGACATCTAATGCAGTTGCTATTAGTTTTTTTATCCAATAGTATATGTGCCCTATGAGTGCAAACATTGGAAAGAAGGTTTAGTTTGTTACCATTATATGAAAGAAGCAAAGGAGTGTTATAGTGCTCAATGGGAATGCAGTCATTTTGATTCATAGAGTTTTGATTTAGTTGAAAACAAGACCAAGTAGAATCAAAAATTTTTTGAGTTATAGGCTGAAATATAGTTTTATCAAAATAATATGCTTTTGGAATTAAAGTGTCCATTTTAATAAGGATTAATGCCCATATTGTAAAATAAAAAAGACCACATATCTGTTCTTTCTTGAATAATCTTAGATATTGGTTTGCCTGCACCATGCCCAGCATTTGTTTCAACTCTTATAAGTAATGGTAGCTTGTTTTTTTTCTTTATTTTTTGTAGCTGAGCTATATATTTAAAAGAGTGCGCCGGAACAACCCTATCATCATGATCTCCCGTTGTTACCATAATGGCTGGATATTGATTATATGGATTAATGTTATGAAGAGGAGAGTATGCTAAGAGCGTTTCAAATTGATCTTGATACTCACTTGATCCATATTCTACGGCCCAAGCCCAGCCAATTGTGAACTTATGATATCTAAGCATATCTAGCACCCCAACAGCTGGAAATGCAACCTTATACAAGTCTGGTCTTTGATTAACAACAGCTCCAACTAATAAACCTCCATTAGACCCGCCCTGTATTGCCAAATAATTTGGTGATGTATAGCCTTGATTAATCAAATATTCAGAAGCCGCAATAAAATCATCAAAAACATTTTGTTTTTTATCTAGCATTCCATCTCTGTGCCATTTTTCACCATATTCACCACCACCTCTCAAACAAGCCCTGGCATAGACTCCTCCATTTTCAAGTAATACAATGCTATTACTACTGAATCCAGGAGTAATGCTAATATTGAAACCGCCATATGCTCCGAGTAAGGTTGGATTTTCAGCGTTAAGATTTAAGTTTTTTTGATGAGTAATGAATATAGGAATCTTGGAGCCATCTTTGCTGATACAAAACTCACGTTTAGTTATATATTTGGATGAATCAAAGTGTATATTTGATTTTTTATATATGAAAGATTTATTAATAGTAAAGTCATACCTATATATGGTTGAAGGCATGTTGTATGAACTGTAGCTATAAAAAGTTTCCATATCATTTGGATCTCCCGTAAAACCCCAGGCTGAACCCAAGCCGGGCAGTTTTATATTATCAATTTTATCACCATTATAACTATAAACATGAATTTCTGCAGCAACATCTATAAGATACTTCACTACTATTGATTTGCCTACAAAGGATACGCTTTGAATGACATGGTCAGATTCTGGAATAATTGTTTTCCAATTTCGTATGTCAGGCCTATCAATATCAACAAGCAAAACCTTTTTGTTAGAGGCATTCTCATTTGTAATAATAAAAAATTTATTTCCCAAATTATGTAAAACAGATATATCACTATCAAAATTGTTATTAATCATAGTAAACTTTTTATCTTCTACCCGCTTAATTGACAAGGTGTTCCCATGAGTCCCCTTACTTTCATAGAGAATCAGATAGTCTTCATCATCAGTAACGCCAATATATGGCGAAGCCAAACTATCTGTTATATTTTCATAAATTAAAATATCTTGATCCTGACTTGTATTAACTGCGTGGTAGTATATTTTTGGCGGATCATTTTTTGAAGATAATTTATTTTTTTCATCAACCTCAGAATATCTAGAATAGTAAAATCCATTCCCACTCCAAGACATTCCAGAAAACTTTATCCACTTCAAATTATCATCTATTATTTCTTTTGTATTAAGGTTCATAATTAAAAATTCTTTCCAATCGGATCCAGAAGAGCTTTTTCCAAAACCCAGGTACTTTCCATTGTTGGAAAAATGAGTTCCTCTCATAGATATTGTGCCATCAGCTGACCATTTGTTTGGATTAATAATTTCAATTCCTTCACAGTTTAGGCAAGAAGATTGGTAAAGAGTAGAGTGGTTTTGCTTCCCATCATTGTAGTAGTAGTAGTACATATTATTTTTTTTAAATGGAGTGGATGTTCTTGTATAATCAAGCATTGTTTTTATTTTATTTTTCAGCTTGGTTCGAAATGGAATTTTTGAAAGATATTGTGAGGTCACTTGATTTTGTTTATAAACCCAGTTTTTAGTTTCCTTTGTATGATCATCTTCAAGCCATCTAAAAGGATCCTTTATTTTAGTTCCAAAATAGTCATCTAAAACATCAACCTCTTTTGTTTTAAAATATTTTACTCTATACGTAGACGTTGGCTTTTCCATAAACAAAAAAAGAATCAAAAGAAACCCGAAAATTCCTAGCGCTAGAGTATTATAAAACTTGTTTACTTCCATAATCTAAACCTCCCATCAAGGACTAAGTGTGAGAAATAACCAGTCAACGCAGCAATATAATAAGGTGCGCCAGATAAATCAAAAATTCCACTATTATATATTGGGTAAATTAATAATGGTGAAGGGACTAAAACCATTGCTGGAACACTATGTGTCCATCCACCATGTTTTGCTAGGACAGGTAAAATAATTATTAAGCCAAAGTAGGCGGCCACTTTGTATTCGTGCATAATAATCAAATAGGCATCTGTAATAAAAAAAACAGAATAAAAAAACTTTTGTCCAATTGACTTAATATCAACATCTGGCCAAACAGCGAACATTAATGCTATTGAAATATAAAGTATTATATCAATTGGAGATGGGGAAAAAAAATAATTAGTAATGATATGAAGGAAAAGTAGTGCAAATAGAAAACCTCCTGCCAGATGACCCTTACCACTTGCCATTATCATTGACCTTGTTCTGGAATGTCGTATTGAAGATCTTTAATTGTTTCCTTTGCACCCTCAATTAGCTCCTTACCTTTTTGCATAGTCTCATCAGTAGCATCTTCGTAGGACATACCTTCAACTTGAGTTAAATATAGAACATATAAAACCGCTATAGCTATTACAACGCCTAAGAATTTAAACAATTTTTTTAGAATACTAAATACAACAAGTATTGCAATTAATACAGCTACACCCATTAGAATAGGATCGTTCATCACTTTATTTAGAATATCCACAGTTGGTTCCTTAAATTTTTATTTTTAATATAAACACATGAAAAGATTGTACAATCTTAATGAACAATTCTAAGAATAACATATTAAATAAACAATACGATTTTATTGTTATAGGATCAGGAATTAGTGGCCTTTGCTCAGCAGCCTTGCTTTCAAAGAGAGGATTTAAGGTTCTTGTACTTGAAAAGCATTTTAAGGCTGGAGGGTTTACCCATACCTTTAAAAGGCAGGGCTATGAGTGGGACGTTGGTATACACTATATAGGCGATGTTCATAGGCCTTATTCACTTTCAGGGGCATTGTTTAGATATATATCTGAAGACAGGTTGCAGTGGAACAAAATGAGTGATAACTATGATAAAATAGTATTTCCAGATAAGGAATATAATTTTTTTTCTCCTAAAGAAAGGTTTGTAAATGATTTAAAAAATTATTTTCCAGAAGAAAAAAAAGCTATTGATAAATATATGGATTTGCTAGATGTCGTAGCTAAAGCTGGAAAAGCTTTCTATGCAGCCAAGGCAGCTCCAAAGTTTGTATATAAATTAACCTATTCTATTACCAGCAAGCCATTTATAAAGTTTGCATCGCAAACTACCATGGAAGTTTTATCTTCGCTTACTACTAATAAAAAACTGATAGGGGTGCTATGTGGACAATGGGGTGATTATGGGCTTCCACCATCGCAAAGTAGTTTTGTAATGCATGCCATGGTTGCTCGACACTATCTTGATGGTGCAAACTATCCAATAGGGGGGTCCTCATCAATTGCTGCTTCTATTGTTCCAACAATTCAAAAGAACGGAGGCCATGTAGTCGTTAGTGCAGGAGTAAAAAAAATAATATGTGAAGGAAAACGAGCTGTAGGAGTTATGCTTGAAGATGGAACAGAAATTGCAGCTAATAAAATTATAAGTAGTTGTGGGGTGACTAATACCTTTGAGAGGCTATTAAGAGATCAAAGTATCAAAGAGTATGATCAAATTAAGAAGGTTAGTATTTCTGGTGGCCATCTTTGCCTTCACATTGGAATAAACAGCTCATATAAAAAACTAAACTTAACCGATACTAATATCTGGCTCTATCCAGGATATGATCACGATAAAAATGTATTAAATCATAGCCAAAATATGAACTCTGATTTTCCACTTATATACTTTTCATTTCCATCTGCAAAAGATCCAAAGTGGCAGCAAGATCATCCTAATAAAACAACCATAGAATTGATTACTATGTCACAGTATGAATGGTTTAAAAGGTGGAGTCAAAAACCATGGAAAAAACGGGGAGAGGAATATGAAAGCACAAAAGAAGCTCTTAGCATTAGGTTGCTTGATAGAATGTATGAGCATCTTCCTCAACTAAAAGGAAAGGTAGACTACTATGAGTTATCCACACCGCTATCAACACGAGACATGTCTCATTATCAGCGTGGTGAGCTTTATGGGCTTAACCATACACCTAATAGGTTTAATCAAAAAAGCTTAACACCTAGAACGAGTATTAAAAATCTATATTTAACGGGTCAAGATATTGTTAGCGTTGGGTTAACAGGGGCATTATCGGCCGGAGCATTGACAGTCTCCGCAATACTGAGAAAAAATATTCTTAAAGATTTACGTAAGTAAAAATTTAGTAAGAAAAATAGTGGCTCTAAACCGCTAATTTAGTTAAACTAAAAGTTATAAGATTAAATAAATAGGGAACCCTCACTAAGGAGATGTTAATGTTAGAGATACAATACATGGTTGAGTCAGTTAAAATAATTGCCACAGTTGCTATATTTTTTATATGGTTTATTAGGTATGATAATATTAAAAAAGAATTTTTCGAATATGGATACCCAACATGGTTTAGAGATTTAGTGGGAATTTTAAAAATTTCTTTTTCAATTATGCTTCATTCATCCTTAGACAACGTAGTAGCAATTGGTTCGATAGGAATAGCAACGCTTATGTCAGGAGCAGTTCTTACTCATATTAAGGTTAAAAGTAATTTTAGAAAGTATATAGCATCTGTTGCAATGCTTTCCGTAAGTGCTTTTATACTTTTCAATTCTATTTAATTTTTCAACGCTTAATATGTTTATACAAAGATCATCATCATACTTCTTTAATCAAATCATTGATTATGCAGGATTTTTTCCTCCGTCTCAATTGCCAATAGAAGAGGCCTTCTATAATTTTTTAGATTATCAATATGAAGCTCATAACAGAATGCTATCTAGATTTATTTGTCCGGCACAACACCTTCAAACGATTTATGATCTATCAATACAGAAAGATACCTCAAATATACCTATTATCATTGTAGGTTCAGTGAAAGATATTGAGAATCAAATTCATTGGATGACTATGCATAAGGATATACTGTCCTTTTCAGCAGCTGAAACAAAGTTTGATTACAGAAAAGATGGCCTTACAAGCGTTGAAAAAATAATCAATAATGATATTAACCTTAATAAAATATTTTTAGAATCTGATATTGATTTAAAAGATTTCAGGTTTATATCATTCTTAGATAATATATCTAAGAATACTTCCTTTGGTTTGAAAATTAGATGCGGCGGAGCAATAGCTAAAAGCGTGCCACATGTAAACCTCCTTTCAAAATTATTTATACTATGCGCTGAAAGAGCTATACCTTTAAAATTTACTGCAGGCTTACACCGTGCAGTTAGACACATTAACAATTACAATAATATAGAGCATGGTTTTATTAATGTTTTTTTAGGAGGAATTGCAGCATATAGTGGCATCAAAGATGAGATATTTATTTCGAGTATTATAGAATGCCAAAATAAAAATAAATTTGTTTTTTCTGATAGTGGAATTAGTTTTGAAAATATTCAAATTAAAGTGGCTGATATAAAAAAAGCACGAGAAAAAGTTACAAGTTTTGGAAGTTGTAATTTTATTAAACCAATTGAGGATCTAACAAATATGGAGTTAATTGTAAAATGAAATCTTTTTTAAAAATTGATCCAGACTCACACTTTTCAATACACAACCTTCCTTATGGAGTGTTTAAAACGACTGACAACCAGAATTCAAGAGTGGGGGTAGCAATAGGGAATAAGGTTTTAGATCTCAGCGTAATTGAAAATGCAGGATATTTTGATAGTATACTTTCAAAAACAGTTTTTTCTTGTGGATCACTTAATCCATTTATATCACTTGGTAAAAGTGTGTGGAGTCAGATTAGATTAAAAATCCAGAGTCTACTATCTGATGATAGTGATCTAAAAGACAACTTGGAGCTTATTAATAGATGTTTGATTCCAATGCCCCTTGCAGTGATGTGTTTACCATGTAAAATTGGTGATTACACAGATTTCTACTCTTCAAAGGAACATGCTACCAACGTTGGAACAATGTTTAGAGGTAAGGATAATGCTTTAAATCCTAACTGGCTGCACCTTCCTGTTGCGTACCATGGCAGATCAAGCTCTATAGTAGTAGGTGGTACACAAATCAAACGACCTTACGGACAGATTTTAGATGCTGAAAATAAACCTAAGTTTTCCTTGTCTAAATTGATGGATTTTGAGCTTGAGATGGGATTTTTTATTGGAAAGGAAAATACTATGGGAAGTCCCATTGAAATAGAAAATGCAACTGACTCAATTTTTGGAATGGTTATAGTCAATGATTGGAGCGCTAGAGACATTCAGAAATGGGAGTATGTTCCTCTTGGACCATTTTTAGGTAAAAACTTTGCAACCTCTATTTCCCCTTGGGTTGTAACAATGGAAGCATTGGAGCCCTTTAAGGTGGAGGGGCCACTTCAAAACCCACAGCCCCTTAATTATTTAAAAAGAAAAGAATATAACTCCTATGATATTAAACTAGAGGTATCTTTAAAGATTGATGGTTCTAATCAACCTAAAGTTATATCAAGAAGCAATCACAAGTATTTATACTGGGATGTTGCACAGCAGCTAGTTCATCATTCTGTTAATGGATGCAAGATGCAGATTGGTGATTTACTTGCATCTGGCACAATCAGCGGCCCTGATAGAACGTCTCTTGGAAGTATGTTAGAAATTTCCTGGAAGGGTACAAGGCCCATTAAATTTGAAAATGGAATTCAAAGAAAGTTTTTACAAGATAAGGATTCTGTTGTAATGACTGGATATTGTCAGGGAAATGGCTATAGGGTTGGTTTTGGAGAGGTTGAAGGAACTATCATATGACCGTAAAAAAACAAAAAGATTTTATTTGGTCTGAGTATTACAAAATTCATCATGAGAGGCCTCCAAATCATACACTTGTTAAGGGTCTAGAATTTTTTATTTCTAATACTAAGATTTTACCTAAAACAGCTGTTGATATTGGCTGTGGCAATGGTCATGATACTGTAGAACTATTAAAAAATAATTTTTCTGTATTGGCTATGGATAGGGAGGATGAAGCGATTAACCTTTTAATGAGCAATATTAATCAAAAATCTTCATTTTTAAAAACAGAGGTATCATCAATGGAAACATTTGTAGTTCCAGAGGTTGCGTTAATAAATGCTAGCTATAGCCTACCATTTTGCAATCCATCTGTATTTGGTTCATTTATGAATATGATAAAAAATAACATACTAGATGGGGGTGTATTTTGTGGTCAATTGTTTGGGGTTGATGATGATTGGAGCTATCGAAATGATATGAACTTTCATACAAAAGAAGAAGTTAAAGAAATTTTCAAAAACTTTGATTTAATTTTATTTGAAGAAGTTAATGAAGATAGTACAATCGCAGATGGCAGTCCAAAGCATTGGCATCTTTTTCATGTTGTTGCATCCAAAAATAATGTTTAAGAATAGCTATAGAGATCAGGATAAAGCATTTATTAAGTCCTCTAGAAACTATGATGAAATATATACAAAGTCTATTGACAAATCTGATCAATTTTGGTCGGAGGTTGCCAAAAGAATATCATGGTTTAAGAGTTGGGACAAAGTCTCAAGTGTTGATTTCAATTCTGCTGATATAAAGTGGTTTGAAGGCGGGAAGCTTAATGCCTGCTATAATTGTATAGACAGGCACATTGAATCTGGACACGGAGATCAAACTGCATTAATATGGGAGGGCAATGATCCAGATGAAGATAAGCGCTTCACGTATAATCAACTATATAAAGAAGTATGTAAGACAGCCAATCTATTAAAAAAGAATGGAGTAAAGAAAGGAGATAGAGTTTGCATCTATATGCAAATGATTCCAGAGCTTGCTTTTGCGATGCTTGCATGTGCTAGAATTGGAGCAGTACATTCAATTGTTTTTGGTGCATTTTCTTCTGATGCCCTTAGAGATAGAATAAACGATTCAAAGTGTAAAGCATTAATGACCCAGGATGCTGGAGTAAGAGGACTTAAGTATGATATACCAATGAAATCAAATGCTGATGTAGCACTACAAGAATGCCCTTCAATAAAAAAAGTTATTGTAGTTCAAAGAACAGGTGCAGATATATCAATGCTAAGAGATAGAGATATATGGTTGCATGATGGAATGAATTCTGTGAGCTCAGATTGTCCAGCAGAGCATATGGATGCAGAAGATCCGCTGTTTATATTATATACTTCTGGATCAACAGGAAAACCAAAAGGAGTACTACATACAACTGGGGGATATATGGTCTACACCTCATACACTCATGAAATAATTTTTGACTATCATCCAGATGATGTTTATTGGTGTACGGCAGATATAGGATGGATAACTGGTCATTCATATATTATATATGGTCCTTTATCAAACAGGGCCATTAGTATTATGTTTGAAGGCGTTCCAAACTACCCAGACTTTGGACGTTTTTGGCAGGTGGTAGAAAAACATAAAATTAATATTTTTTATACAGCTCCAACAGCTCTTAGAGCGTTGATGAAGGAAGGCAACGATTTTGTTGCCAAGCATGACAGATCCTCATTAAAACTTTTAGGTAGTGTGGGTGAAACAATTAAGGAACCAGAGTGGAGATGGTACTATAATGTTGTAGGAGAAAAAAGATGTCCAATAGTTGATACTTGGTGGCAAACAGAAACAGGCGGCATCTTAATAACTCCACTTCCTACTGAAAAAAATTTAAAACCAGGATCAGCATTCAAGCCTTTTTTTGGTATTGAACCTATCATATTAAATGAAAAAGGTGAGGAGATAAAGACTAATGATACAGAAGGACTGCTTGCCATTAAGCACTCATGGCCGGGACAAATGCGGACTGTATATGGTGACCATCAAAGGTTTTTTGATACATATTTTTCTCAGTTTAGAGGTTACTACTTTACAGGTGACGGCGCTAAAAGAGATAAAGATGGTTGTTACTGGATAACAGGCAGGGTAGATGATGTTTTGAATGTATCCGGTCATCGTTTAGGAACGGCAGAGATTGAAGGAGCAATTGGAAAACACCCAATGGTTGCTGAAGCTGCAGTTGTTGGATATCCTCATGATGTAAAAGGTGAGGGTATATATGCATTTGTTACTTTAATGACAGGCAAGAAAAATAATGGTTCAATAGATGCAGAAATAAAACTTAAGGTGCGTAAAATAATAGGACCACATGCCTCACCAAATAAAATTCAATTTTCTGATGCTCTGCCTAAAACACGATCAGGAAAGATCATGCGAAGAATACTTCGTAAAATTGCAGAGAATAAAATAAATGAGCTTGGGGACACCTCAACACTGGCTGATCCAAGTGTGGTTGATAGCCTTATATCAAACAAGAAGTAGTTACAGTTTTTTTATAAGTTCAATATGCTTTGGAGATGTTCCGCAACACCCGCCTGCACACTAGCACCAAGGCTTAAAGCCTCTCTTGCAACAGATACAAATTCTTCATCTTTAGCATATTCATCTATCACTCCATCAAGACTAGGCTCACCAATACCAAGGTTGGGATAGATTCCCCATTTAGTAGAACAATTATTGGCTAGAACTGACATTGCATCTTTAGTTCTATTTAATTCATTGCAGTTTAGCAATACACAGTTAACATTAAATTTTTTTATTGAATCAAGTGCCAAGTTAAGTTTTTCTCCAGATTGGAGGTGATTTGAATTTTTCAGGTTAAAGGATACCCAAGTTAAAGGATTGTATCTTTTAATTGATTCAAGGCATGCAGTGGTTTCAGAAATATTGTTCATAGTTTCAAGAATTAATCCATCTACACCAGCAAGAATCAATGCCTTTCCTATTAGTGAAAACTCATTTTTGGCTTTTTCATATCCAGGATATAGATCAGGTGAGTAGCAATCTTCAAGAGGAGCAATGGCACCCAATACCTTGGCTTGTTTTTTTGCAGATTCAAGGGCAATTGATACAGCTGTCTTCATTGACTCATGGGCCATAATCTTTGCTTTTTCCAGGCTTATCTTTGTTTTTATATATGCTCTTGCAGTTGTTCTAAAGGTATTGGTAGTTATATAGTTGCAACCTGAATCAACATATTCATCGTGAATTTGTTTTACCAGGTTAGGGTGTGTAGTATTAGCCCACGCCGACCATATATACTTTGGTAATTTAACCCCTCTTTTAATTATCTCAGAGCCCATTGCACCATCAAGTATATAAGGGGCCATAAATTAGGAGTTCATGGATTCAGACAATGCAGCCTTTATTTGATTGATACTAATTCTTTTTTGCTCCATCGTGTCTCTATCCCTAAGTGTAACAGTTTGATCTTCAATCGTATCATGGTCAACAGTAATACCAAAAGGAGTGCCAGCTTCATCTTGGCGTCTATACCTCTTTCCTATAGAGCCTCCTGCATCGTAGAATGAGCTAAACTCTGATCTCAGATCATCAACAATTTTTTGAGCAATCTCTGGCATGCCCTGCTTGTTCATTAATGGAAAAACAGCAACAGTTACAGGAGCAATTTTTGAAGAAAGCTTTAGGACGTTTCTAGTCTCTCCATTAATTTCTTCTGTGGTAAATGCATCGGCAAGTACCGTAAGCATAGCCCTATCAACGCCGGCTGATGCTTCAACAACAGCTGGGGTAATATGCTCATTGTTGGATTGATCAAAGTAAGTTAGTTTCTTATTGCTGTGCTCCATATGCTTGCTTAGATCATAGGTTCCCCTATCAGCAATTCCCTCAAGCTCTGACCATCCAAAATCAAAACGATACTCAATGTCATAGCAAGCAGATGAATAGTGGGCCAATTCGTCACTACCATGAGCCCTAAGTCTTAGTTTTTCAGAATTGATTCCTAAACTTTTAAACCAGTTTAGCCTTTCTTGCTTCCAATAGTCAAGCCATTTACTAGTTTCATCTTCTTTACAAAAGAACTCCATCTCCATTTGCTCAAATTCTCGAGTACGAAAAATAAAGTTACCAGTTGTAATTTCGTTTCTAAAAGCCTTACCAATTTGGCCTATTCCAAAGGGGAGCTTTTTACGGGACGTTGTCTGTGCATTAATAAAATTAACAAATATTCCTTGAGCAGTTTCCGGTCTTAGATAAACAACAGAGCCAGAGTCTTCAACAGGACCTGCAAATGTTTTAAACATTAGGTTAAACTGTCTCATGTTTGTCCAGTCACCCACATTGTTATCTTCAGGATCAATTACACCACTATCTATCAATATTTCTCCACTTTGTTGAGAAACTTTATTTAATGATGTAACGATTGATTGGACAATTTCTTCATTAATTTTTTCAGGGGCTTTGAGCTTTAGCATGTTACATAGCTCTTTAATAATCGTAATATCCTGTGACTCAATTAGATGATCAAGCCTGTATCGCTTTTTAGTTTCTTTGTTATCAACTAGAGGATCATGGAAATTATCAACATGCCCACTCGCCTCCCAAACTTTTGGATGCATAAGTATTGAGGCATCCATTCCAATAACATTTTCTCTTGCTGTTACAACGCTTTTCCACCAATAATTTTTTATATTTCTTTTTAATTCAACTCCTAATGGGCCGTAGTCCCATGTTGATCCAAGCCCTCCATATATTTCACTACTTTGAAATACAAATCCCCTTTGCTTAGATAGAGAAGTTAAAACATCTAGTATTGAGGTTTCTTTTTTCATTTTTTCATTTTTTTCCGCTTTATGAGATCTTGGCCTTTTTCTTCAGTCATATCAGCTACTTCCATGTCATTTGGAAATTTTACATTCGTTTTTCCATCAGAAATATACATACCATAACGCCCTTCTTTTATTTCAATTTTTCCTAAAGACTTAACTACGGCTGATTTTGATCTATTTGATTTTTTNANNTCCTCATTTGCCTGATCNANTGTTATGCTAAAGATTTGATCAACAGTTAAACTCTTTGTTTTTGATCCACACTTCATATATGGCCCATATCTTCCAATATCAAGAATGACAGATCCATTATGTTCTTTTGATTTCCCAAGGTCAACTGGAAATTTAATTATTTTCTCTGCAATCTGTTCAGTAAGCTCATCAATTCCTTTTGGAATAGACTTTATTTTATCTCCTGATTGCAAATACTTTCCATATCGACCATTTTTGAGTACTACAGGCTCTCCAGTATCAGGATTGGTTGCAATTTTTTCCGGTTCTTCATCTTTCTGGCTAATGAGTTCTAAAATTGTTTTTTCATTAAGATTNCAAGGCTCAAAGTCATCATTGAGGTTNTAGTTTTTATCACCATGNTGCATGTAAATNCCGTATCTTCCTATTTTTATGATAGTCTCTTTTTCCTTTACTTTGCCCAAGTTTATTATAGTTCTGGATTCATTTTTATCCACCTCAACCTCAAGCAAGGTTTGGAGTCCCTTAAAATTATTTTCACCAAAGTAAAATTTCTTTAAAAAAGTTATTGATTCATCTTTTTCTTCCGCAATAGAATCGAGACTATCCTCTAGTAATGCAGTATATTGAAGATTAACTAAGTCATGAAAGTTTTTTTCTAAAAACTGAACAACCGCATATGCTGTAAATGTTGGTACCAAAGCACCATTTGATTTATACACATATCCTCTATTTTGAATGTTGGTCATAATGGTTGCATATGTAGAGGGCCTGCCAATACCATTATCTTCTAATTTTTTAACAAGTGACGCCTCATTAAATCTTGAAGGAGGTTTAGTGAAATGTTGTTTTTGNTCAGTTGATATAGTTACAAGGTTATCATTTTCATNCATTTTNGGTAANATTGAATCTGATTGTCCTGCTTTATCATATTNATAGGCATTTAAATATCCAGNAAAATGTATAGTTCTTCCATTTGATTCAAATATATACTCTTTTCCTGCANCAATTANAGCCTTCACCTGATTCATTATTGCTGGCTTCATTTGTGAAGCAANAGTTCTATTCCAAATTAANTNGTAAAGCGCAAGAGNCTTTGNATCAAGNTCTTTGCTNANTTTTTGAGGATTAGCAAATTGTCCTGAAGGACGTATTGCTTCATGAGCCTCCTGAGCATTTTTTACTGACCCTTTATAGTGAATTGGTTTTTCAGACAGATTATCTTTTTTATAATCTCTTTCAATAATATTTCTAATAGTTGATATCGCATCATTAGAAATTCTTACTGAATCAGTTCTCATATAAGTTATATGGCCCGCTTCATAAAGCTTTTGGGCTATACTCATAACTTGCTGGGCGGACATTTTGAGCTTCCTTATACCTTCTCTCTGAAGTGTCGATGTGATAAAAGGAGGAGAGGGATATTGTTTGGATTGCTTCTTACTAATACTTTTTACTACAAAGGTTTCAATTTCAATTTTTTTGAGATGACTCTTACTTAAACTTTCATTAAGAACAACTAAACCTGATTTTGGCTCTCCAGTATTCTTATTAAAGTCTTTTCCTATAGCAATTTTTTTTCCATCAATAGAAACCAATGTAGATATAAATGCTTCATCTTTAATAGAAAGATTAGAAGAAATTGACCAATATTCAGATTTAATAAATTTGGTTCTTTCTTTCTCCTTATCTACAATTATTTTTATAGCTGGACTTTGAACTCTGCCAGCAGATAGGCTGCCTTTAATGTTAAACCATAATTTTTTTGAAACTAAAAAACCAAACAATCTATCAACAATTCTTCTAGACTCTTGGGCTTTAACAAGATTAATATTTACATCTCGTTGTTTTGTTAAGGCCTCTTGAACTGAGGTTTTTGTTATTTCATTAAAAACTAATCTCTTATATGGAATAGTTGGTTTAAGTGTATCAACTAGGTGCCATGCAATGGCTTCACCTTCTCTATCTGGATCCGTTGCAAGCAAGAGGCTATCAGCTTTTTTTATTAATTTTTTTAGATTTGCTATGACCTTTGTTTTCTTGGGGTCAATTATATAGTTTGGTTTAAAGTTTTTTTCAATATCAATTCCAA
>NHIV01000048.1 GCA_002170735.1 bacterium TMED198
CCTCTACCGCAGACCCAAAGCAGTCGCCGTTGCAATCGATGTCGCTGTTGCTTACATGGCCTGTGCTGCCTTCAGAGCAAATGCTACAGTCATCCAGAACGGCGCTTCCAAAGCAGTCGCCGTTGCAATCCTGGTTGGAGTTAAGCTCGTGACCCGTATTTCCCTCAGAGCATACACCGCAATCATCCACCACAGCCTCTCCAAAGCATTCATCGTTGCAGTCAATATCGCTGTTGGCCGTATGGCCAGAGTTGCCTGAAGAGCATACTCCACAGCTATCCAAGAATGCACTGCCGAAGCAGTCGCCGTTGCAGTCAATATTGACGTTGTTACCAAAACACACTCCGCAGTCATCAATATCAGAATTTGCGATGTGGTAGGTTGTACCTCCAGAGCAAACATCGCAGTCATCTAAAAATGCATCTCCGCCCCATACTCCTTGGCAGTCAATGCTGCAGTCGTTTTCAGGGTTGCTGTCGCAAGTATCGCAGTTGTCCAAATAAGACCCACCAAAGCATATTCCATCGCAATCTATATCGCTATTAAATACATGGCCTGAGTTTCCGCCTGAACATACACCGCAGTCATCAAGATCTGCAACTCCAAAGCAGTCGCCGTTGCAGTCCTGATCATCGTTTGCCTTGTGGTCAGTATTTCCCTCTGAGCAAATACCGCAATCATCTACAAACGCTCCCCCAAAGCAATCCCCATTACAATCAATATCACTGTTGGCTGTATGTTCTGAGTTACCTGAAGAACATACCTCGCAATCATCTAAAAAGGCGCTTCCAAAACAATCTCCATTGCAGTCTTGATCGCTGTTGGCCTTATGATCTGTATTCCCTTCTGAGCAAACACCGCAGTCATCGATAAATGCCCCAATTTCATTGTCTGTTGTGCCGTCATCAAGATCAAGCCCTACGTTTGGCGTTTTGTCATCGCACACATTGGCGCAATCTACATCACTGTTTGGATCGTGATCGGTGTTACCATCTGAGCACATGCCGCAGTCATCTAAAAAAGCGACTCCAAAGCAGTCGTCATTACAATCCTTGTCTGTATTCTCTCCAAAGCAAACTCCGCAGTCATCGATGTCGCTGTTGGCAATGTGGCCTGTGTTTCCCTGAGAGCAAACTCCGCAGTCATCAACAAAGGCTCCTATTGGGTTCCCTGTAGATCCATCATCAAGGTCAAGCCCTATGTTAGGAGTTTTTTCATCGCAAACATTAGCGCAGTCAATATCGCTATTTGGGCTGTGATCAGTGCTTCCTTCGGAGCACATACCACAGTCATCCAAGTATGCACCCAGCTGATTTCCTGATGTTTCCAGGTCAAGGCTATAGCCAGCGTTGGGCGTTCCCTCAACACATACATTGGCGCAATCGACATCTGTATTGGCCTTGTGATCGGTCGTCCCCTCAGAACAAATTCCGCAGTCATCTATAAACGCAAGCCCAAAGCAAAGCCCCGTACAGTCCAAGTACTCATTGATCTCAATTCCAGTTAGCCCGCCAGAGCACTCTCCGCAGTCATCAAGCTCAGCCGTTCCAAAGCAATCGCCGTTGCAGTCTTGATCACTGTTTGGTTCGTAGCCAGTGCTTCCACCTGCGCAGAGCCCGCAGTCATCAACATAGGCCCCTCCAAAACACTCTCCATAGCAATCCTTATCACTGTTTGGCTCATGATCAGCGGTTCCCCCGGAGCACACTCCGCAATCATCAAGATATGCATCGCCTCCCCAAGTTCCTTCGCAATCTGCCAGGCAGTCATTTGTAAGGTCTTGATCGCAAACACCGCAGTTGTCAAGATAGAAAGTTCCGCCAAGGACGCCAATACAGTCAACCTGCACCTCAAGCGAGTAGAGAATTGTATTTGTCAAAAGCGCACCAGTAAAGGCGTAGCCATCGTCAATTATTGGCCAGTTGACATCGTGATACTTGTCCTCAGAGGCATCATAAAATTTAAAGGAGGGGATATCTCCCTGCTGCATGTAGCCATTTGTCGATTGAATGTCTTCATCGTAGCCCATGGCAGGTACATCTGTGTAGATTCCATTCCACTGCCTAGCACCAACGCATACATCTCCATTAAAAGCCCCTATCCAGTCCTCACCAACAACCAAAGGAATTTCATCTATCTTGGCATCAACGACCCAGTGGAAATGCTGAAAAGGTGACTGTGCAAACGTAAACAAATCCGGCACGCCTGATTTAGGATCGCTAGAAGTTTCTATATCTTGATCTCCAGGTAAATTAATGGATATCGATTTATCTTGACCGCTTGTTATAAAATAAGTTTTTCCAGGATAAAGTACTTGGAGAGACCCGATCCACCTGTTGCCTGCAAGGTAAGACGACTCTCCCTCACCTGTTATAAAGCTCAATCCTTCTAGATGGCTGGGATCTATCGCACCATTAAGTTTCTGAGGCTTTTGAAATGGATAGTCGAACTCACTTTGGCCCTTTGAAAGTGAGATGGAAGGCCTTGCATCAGCCTCCCCAACTTCAAAGGCTTGAGAGTAGATAGTCCCCACAAGCAGAAGGGATATCATTAGATTGATATATAAATTAAATTTCTTCAATTTCCAGTTTTATGATGCATTTAATAGGTAATATTAAGACTTCCATGTCAAATTTTTGATGATTTGCATCACATTTATTGTTTTTAATTAAAATTCTTTTTTTCATTTTATAAGTGTTACCGCCTTTGAATGCATGCCATCTGCCCCATTTAGAACTAGATGGTACAGTCCGCTTGCTACTGAGCTCTCTGGGTTCCAAACGATCTGGTGCATTCCTGGGGCCTGATGCCCCGCATCTATTGACCCAACCTCCTTTCCATTTGTATCTAGAATATAGATTAACACGTTTTGATAAGTTGAGATGTGGTAGTCTATTTGAACAGATGGATTGAAAGGGTTTGGGTAGGTGCTGATGATAGAGCTTTCAAAGGGCCTTGTATCTGATAGCCAGGCACTTCCAGAGTCCTCGCCTGTATCTGAACAAGTTGTACTGTTACCGCCACATACACCGCAGCCATCTAGGGAGGCGGTGCCTCCACAGTCCCCGTTGCAATCTAAAGATACAAGGCAGTTGCCATCGCAATCAAAGTTTGCCTCAGAATACTCACACAAACCGCTATCGCTTGTTGCGGTTGAATCGTAGTTGCAAGCCTCGCTGTTCATACAGCCCGCCAATTCAAAAGACACATCCATTGATTCATACATAAAGAAATTATTATTTGCCCATCCCTCTACACCTGAAAGAGAAACGTCTCCATTTGAGTTGGTCGCGGCATCTGGTTCATAGTACTCATCTCTAGCACCAATGTAAATTAAAAAAGCTGGAGTTTCACCGGGAGACATATATCCAGCTGAGTATGAAGACCCATCATCCCCTTGAACCGGCACATCACAAACGCCCCCTCCACAGAGGGTGGTGTCCCACCTCCTCGCTCCAACGCAAGGCCCAAGCTCAACGCAACCACCTTCATTCCAATCCAGACATTTAAACGCGCCGACCCAATCACTGGAAGATAGCAGTTGGCCGTTAGATCTAATTTCACCAAAAAAGTAAAAAGCCTGAAGTGTTGATTGGTTGTAACTAAAAAGACTAGGGCTGCTATCACCTGCCAAGCAAACGCTTTTAAATAAAAATAAAGAAGACAAGCAAGCAAGCCTTCTTCCTCTTGTTGTTGAAAGACGGGTCAAGTAACTCCTCCAGTAAATTAAGTGCTCTTCCTGTTTTAATTTACCTATTCTTCGAGGAGAAATACAAGAAAAAAACCTGCCCAAAAGGCAGGTTTTTTTAATTAATGTTTTTGAATTTTAAGGCTATTTTTTGATTTTTTTAAGCTCGCTATCAATCATAGCGCTAAAAGCCGCCATGCTTCGACCTTGAGGCTCTTTACCTTGTATTAAAAATTTAGGAACTGAAAGTCTGGGTATGCCTGATTTCCTGAACTGGCTCATCTCTAGGTCAACCTGGGCCGCAATCTCTTGGGACTTAAAATCTGCCATAAACTTATTCATATCAAGGCCAAGGTCTTTTGCGTATGTCTCTGGCAGGCTCTCATCGTTCTTTAGCTTTTTATATTCAGCCATAATTTTCTCATACATCTCGTACCACTTGCCCTGTTTGTGCGCTGCAAGGGCATACTTAGCAGCGGTCTTGGCTTGCTTGTGAAAGCTTAAAGGGAAGTTCTTGAAAACAACCTTAACATCTTTTGGATACTTCTTCATAACATCTGCTACCAAACTGACAGCTCTTGAGCAGTGCGGTCACTGAAAGTCAGTGAAGTATGTTATTGTGACAGGTGCGTTCTTGTCTCCCTTTACAACGCTCCCTGATACCGGGATGTTATACACCGCGTTTGGATCGGCCTGAGGCTTTGGATTGCCCTTTGATCCTGAGTTAGTGTTGATCTTCTTAATGCTGTCGTTAATTCTATCAAGCTTGGCAGAAAGGGCTGTAATGTCTTTCTTGACGGATGCAATTTCTTCCTTTATCTCGCTGTTGTCGCACGAAGAAAAAACAAGAGCCATCGCTACAAATAATAATTTTTTCATATCTATTCCTTTAAAATTAGAATGAAAATTTACACATTTAATTAGTAAAAACAAGCATTTATCATTGTAAAAAAATATGCCACCCGCTTTAAACAGGTGGCATATTTAAAATACCTTCTAAACTCGAAAGAGCAACTTACTTAATAAGCATAATCTTTTGAGTCTGAACCGTTGAGCCCGCTACAAGCTTCATAACGTACACTCCACTTGCCTGGTCAGCTGCGCTCCATGTTACATTGTGAACGCCACCAGTTTGAATTCCATTAACCAGCTGATCAACAAGACGCCCTCTTATGTCATAGATAGCAAGGGTAATGTTCATATCTGCTGGAACGCTGTATGAAATGCTTGTTGTTGGGTTGAATGGGTTTGGATATGCACCGTTCAATGAAGCGTTCATTGGAGTCTCTATAGTAGATAGAGAAATCTGATGCATTCCAACGTTCTGCCATTCAGTGCTACCCTCAACAGCAACATCCACAAGCTTACCTTCCGAAGAATCATAAACTTTAAATGTTACAGCATCACCCTGTTGGCAGTAGCCAGCAAACTCATCGCTGCCATCAAATCCCATCGCAGGAACATCTGTAAACTCACCGTTCCAATATCGAGATCCAACCACAACATCGCCGTTGTATGCCACAAGAACATCTTCTGATTCAAGAGCCTCGCCATCTATCATTGCGCTTTCAACAAAGTAGAACGCTTGGTTAGAAGACTGCAGGTACGCAAACTCTTCTGGAACTTCTCTTACAGTATTAGCTGAAGAAGTTCTTGCCAAGCTACCTGTTCCTTCATAGCTAAAGCTTTGATCAGATAGAGATACAATCCAGTATCCCTTGTTTGGCTCAAGGTTATCAAGTGATCCGTACCAATCGTTTCCAATGTGCATGGCAGCAACACCCTCACCAGCAAGACCCCAAATTGATCCAGCAGCATCTCCAAGAGCCTCTACCACAGACTGAGAAGTCTGGAACGGATATGAAACTAAGTTATTACCTTCATGTAGATCATAAACAACCGCAGAGGTTCCGCCCTGGCCATCATCTTGTGTTGGCTCAGCCGCACCAAGAGATAGAGTCTGATCGCCTGACACCTTAACCCAGTAACCGCCTTGAGCAGTAACGTCGGTCAAACTACCAACGAATCCATCGCCGTTGTTATAAGCTACAACACCCTCTCCAATAACACCACTAGCAACACCACCAAAGATGGATGTTACGTCCGTTGCTGCTGGAAGAGAGTGGAAACTCACAAGGTTTGCACCATCGTGAAGTTCTACATTATAATCTGCAACACAGTCAGTTAATGGGTTCTCATCACACTCTCCACAACCATCTGTGTAATCCCAACCATCAGCACCACCGAACCACTCATTTGCACAGTCAACTGCAAAATCATCGTACGTTCCGATAATTGGATTAAAGCATGCGTCAAACCCANCAGTCAATGCATCTGTACTGCAATCAGTATGTGAATTGTTTGGATTGGTCATCGTGTCTGTCGCATAAACAGCATCAGTAACCTGCGCTGTTATTGGGCCAGAGCACTCAACGCATGTATTGGTGAACAACAAGCTTGCATAAACAGCAGGCGCATCTCCAGCCAATGGATTCTGAGGAGGTATAGCGCCACCAGAAAGGGAGCTACCCAAAACAGTTCCATTTCCATACTGAAGAAGGTCAAATCCATACTGAGTGCCATCACTATACGCAACATCTAGTATAGTAATATTGTCACTTACTTCAACGCTAAACTGGAATCCAGTAGCAAACCATAGGTTGTAACCAACGATATGGATCATACCACCTGTAGCCCCTCCACCCAAATCAAGCGGTGTCGGATCAACCACAGCAGAAGTAAACGCTGTCGCTGGAGGCAATGTAGTTGCGCACACCTCATTAGATGGATCACTCTCATCTCCATCAGCATCAACAACCGTTGCTGTGTAGCAGTGGGTTGACTCTGGAGCCAAAGCAAACCCTGCAGGCAGGTGCTGGAAGGCCCAGTAAGGAAGGCCAAACGCTGTATTGTAAGGCTCACCTAATATTGCTATTGCATCAACGTTATCGGTTGTACCAACTAGCTGTCCGTTGTCATATACATTGTAATACTCCGCAGCATCACTTGCAGTGAAGTCAACATATGCTGTATTCATCGCACCTTGAGCTGCAAAAATTGCAACTGGAACTGGATCGTTCAGGTCGCAAGAACCATCGCCATCATAGTCAGCTCCATCGTTTGATGTGTCAAAGCTACCTGAAGAGCAATCATCACACTCATCATCATCAGAGTCAGAACATACAAACTCATTGGCATCATCGCTATCATCACCGTCTAAAGCTCCATCGTTATCATCATCAACGTCGCAATCGGCGCCTTCGCCATCGTTGTCGTAGTCATCGCTCCAATCGAGACTTGCCGGATCATCAGCATCCGCACATCCATCGTTATCGTCGTCGTTATCAGCGTCTATATCGCAAAGATCATCGCCATCGTTGTTAGCACAAGCTGGAACATTCGCTGCATCTGGCCCTACAGGAGTAACCTGCGCACCACCAGATGTACCAATAACCAATCCAGATATACTTAAGCTTGCGCCATCAAGCTCCGCTGCAAAGGTTAGGCTAACCAAAGATCCGGATCCTGGCTCTAAAGCTGCGCCAGACATCGACCATCCAACAACTGAGTTGCCGCCAACAGATATATCCAAATCTCCATCAGAAGCGCCTGTAAGCGTAACACCTTCTACAGTGAACTGGTAGCCGTTAATAGAAACGTTGGCACCGCTGTAGATAATATCAGCGGATGTTTCTGTTACATTGGCAAATGAAAGGGCTATATCACCACCAGGTGAATCATCTCCTGCATCGCACATTCCATCGCCATCAAAGTCGTCGCCGTCATCAGCCGTATCATAACTTCCTGATGAGCAGTCATCGCATGTATCGCCATCATCATCTGAGCACAAGAACTGATCGAAAGGATGGCTATCGTTCTCATCTAAAGCGTTGTCGTTATCATCATCCTCATCATACACATCGCAAACATTATCATCTTCATTGTCAGCACATGCTGGGACTTCAGCATCTTCTGGAATTGAAACAGCCTGCTGCTTGCCGTTTGTTGCTGAGAAAATTATGTTTGATATACTTAAGGTAGATCCATCGGCTATCTCAAGGAAACTTAGATCGATCAAAGTGCCGCTTCCGGCCTCTATTGAAGATCCGTCCAATGAGAAAGCAATAACCGTTGACTCAGATGAAGAGACCATAAAGCCTGTAGCTTCAGCCTCACCGCCAGAAGCATCTGTCAGAGTTACACCGGAAACATCAAACTGAAATCCAGCAATGTTTGTTGTTGCGCTGAAATCGAGACTAGCGCCATCAACACCAACTCCTGATAGGCTCAACGCAACTTCACCCCAAGGAGTACCATCTCCTGAATCGCAAGTGCCATCTGCATCGAAGTCATCGCCATCATCATCTCCACCAGTTGTATCTAGAGATCCATCGGCGCATTCATCGCAACCATCGCCATCATAATCATGGCAAACACTTGCGTTATTATCATCTTCATCAAGATCATCAGTTTCGCCATCGTTATCATCATCGTTATCAGCGTCTACATCACAAAGTTCATCTTCATCGAAGTTTGTACAGGCAAGAGACTGCCCTGTTTCTGAAGTAGAAATAAGTTCAGTTCCTTCAAGCCCTCCAACGATTAAGTCTGCCAAGCTAATCTCTG
>NHIV01000049.1 GCA_002170735.1 bacterium TMED198
GACCAGTCTCAACAACATCGTAGTACTCTGATGCGCTTTGAAGTTTAAAGTCTTCCCACTGAGCTATCTCAGCCTGGTTTGTTCTAGCCAAACCATCTGCTGGGTAGGTGAAGTCAATTGTTTCGCTTCCTGTTTGCCATACGGAGAATGATCTTCCTGGACACATTTCTGTAAGGGTCATAATACCAAACCCTGGTGCGTAGAAGTTACCGCTATCATCTTTAACAACAAGAAGATCATCTTCATAGCCATCAAAGACATCGCCTGTCATCATACAGCTGCCTGGTAGATATCCCATAAAGTTGTACTTCATAGGGTCCAGCTCAACAACCTGATCAACATCAGCGGCATCACCATCCAAGTAAACAACAGAGCCTGAGGTACCAAATGCAAACGCTTGGTAGCCTTCCGCCTGATCGATGCTTCCTATATCATCAATTCCAAACACTGTTGAATAGAAGTTACCGTTGTCGTTTCTACATACAACGCTCTCCATTCCCATAAATACATCGTCCATGGTATTACTTCCAACATCTGCGTTGAACGAAAGTAAGTTAACCTTATTTGGAACTATAACAGCTGCTGAAGTTAAGCTAAGATCTGCAACCACTGTAAGTGGCTCGCCCCATACTCCTTCGCCCTGAACTAATGTTCCTGATGCAAAGTACTCTTTGTTTTCAGATGCCTTCCAAACCTTCATCACAATAGGATTCCCTGTAACAAAACCTGGAAGAATTGGCCCACCAGCATCGCACCAGTTAACAGATCCAACTGCAGGAATGTTAAGCTGAGAGCCATTCCAAACACCTGCACCTACGAGCATTGATCCATAGTGTGGAGATGAACAGCTTCCGCCATCGAGGGCCCCAACATCAAACAGTCCAACCTCATCGCCAGGAGAAAGATCCATTCCACTTTGAACCGCGACCATAGCCCACTCACCAGTATCTTCTGGAAGATCGGTAAAGTATGATAGGTCTCCATCACCACCACCTGAACTGTTTGTAGTGGCGCAGGCTTCATTTGACATGGCTCCTGTATCATTATCCATAACGGTGTAGCAGTTGGTAACGTTTGGACCTAGGTTCATATCGCTATAGCTCATTGCATCTGTGTAGTCAAGCTCAGAGCCGTTCCTGTAAACCGTGAATGAGAAATCCATCTCTGGGCAGTCATTCTCATCGCACTCGTAGCTGCCATCCCAGCACATTGAGCCGTAGTCGCACATCCCATCGTCCATGGTTGCGCTTGGGTTGTAGTTACAAGCCGAGTCATCCATGCAGCCAAAAACATCTCCACCTGAACCTGAGAGATCAAACGCCCCTCCCAAATCAACGGTTAAAGGCTCGGCCGCACTGTTAGAGATCGTAGCCGAGGCTACGTTTACAAATCCATCCATATCATCAAACGTAACGTCAAGCTCAACAAGAGCTCCATCCCCAGCAGGAATGGTTGACCCTGTAAGTGAGAATCCAAGGACTAAGCCTTCTGCATTTACACTCATATTGAAACCTGCAGCATCTGCACTTCCTCCAGATGCTCCATTTAATGTGAAGCCAGTGCTTGCATCAATGTCAAACTGGAAACCAGCAACATCAACAGTATTGTTCATGTTGATTGTAAGCATGCCATCGATAAAGCTTGTTATTGATAGAGAAACTTCGGCATCGGAGCCACCACCTCCTCCTCCACCACCGCCATCGCCTTCACAGGCGCTAGAGTCTGTGTCCAGAGCTGTGCCAGAAGGGCTTGATATTACGGTATTTGCAAAGCATATATCTCCATCGTTGCTGTCAAAATCTAGAACAAGCAGCGTTCCGCTTCCTGCTGGAATAACAGCTCCAGTCAATGAGAAGCCAAGTATTAATGTTCCNTTTGTTGACATGTTATAACCCGCATCCGNTGCGCTGCCACCACTAGCTNCTGTTACATTGATACCTGTAACATCAAACTGGAAGCCTCCAACAGGTGCAGAATTTTCCATGTTAACTGCAATTGATCCATCGCCTAGCTCTCCAAAAGTAAGAACAACATCTGACTGAGATCTTAGTCCTGCGTATCCCCAATCAAGCGCTATCATATTGTCTCCACCTTCTGCTGTTAGCACAAGGTCAAGAGTTTCAAATGGATAGTTAAAGTCGCCACACTGGCTTGATGGGAACAATGCGTTTGCGTCTGTATCGGAAATAATTGTCTCCTCAAAGCACAGCTCGCCGCTGTAGTCCATTGAACTAGATTCAACGGTAACGGTCGCAATTGCACCCTCGCCTGCACCAATAACCGCTCCTGATAGTGAGAAGCCAAGTATACCAACCGTTCCATCAGGCTGGTCTAGTGCAGTAAATGTAAAGTCGGCAGGCACTCTATCTGACCCTTCTATTGAAACAGTAGAAAGCATGTCAGGGGTATCAGACACAGTAAACTGAACTCCTTGAACGTCAAGCATGTTATCCATAACAATATCGTAAGTTGTGTTTGATGTCTGTACCAATGAAAGCATGATATCTGGAGTGCCAATATCAATAGTTGCGCTTTCTCCCATCCAGTACATTGAGTTTCCANCNGAGTCNGAGAANGTAGTTAANTTGTTNAANTCAAGNACAGAAGNNCCATCCTCTGCATCACTGTTTGCTTGGTAGGTAATATCAAATATANCNCCNTNTCCAGGCTCTAGTGTTTGACCTGTCAAGCTAAATGCTAGTATAATCAACTCTCCATTGAGGTCGTTTATGCTAGCGGAAAAGTCTGTGCCATCGAATCTCTCACCGAGTTCAACACTCATACCCGTCAAAGCTTCGGGTGTATCATCAATGTGAATCTCAATTCCCGCAACAGTGAACGGATTCTCCATGTTCACTGAGACAGTGGTAGATTCGCCTTGGTTTATAGGGCTTCCATCATGGTCAAGTGAAAGCATAATGCTAATCACTGTAACATCAATGGTAGAGCATCCTGAATTAACCGCAAATGGATTCGCAGATGCATCTGAAACGACCTCATTTATTGTGCAAAGACTAACCTGGGTTGGCTCACTTGCCACCGCGTTAAACTCTAGCTCAACAATAGGTCCGTCTCCAGCTGCAATTGTGGTTCCTTGAGTTGAGAAACCTAGGAGCCTTGCTGTTCCATTTTCAAGCTCTGCAACAGTTAGCTGCCAATCTGAAGGCACTCTATCAGTTCCTGTTGCACCAACAATTGTTAAGTTGTCAGGAGTATCACCAAGGTCAATCTGAATACCAGCCACATCTTCTGAGTTTGAAAGTGAAAGCCATGGCTTGACCATCTCTCCACTCTGTACAGTTTCATCTGAAAGGCTGAATTCAACGCTTGCCATGGGCATAACTGTTACAGCGTTTGAGAAGTCTGACTCAATCCCGTTGTCATAAATAGCTGTTACGGCATATGTGTATGTTGTGCCATTTGAGGCGTTTCCATCAAAATAATCGGTCGTTGAGGCTGAGTTTATAGTTTGATAGACTTCTAGCTCACCGCCTTCATCACTTCTATAAACATTAAAGCNNGATAGATCNGCNCTNTCATGTGAATAATTNTCTAACAAGTACTCTTTGTANGCCCTTGCATCGCGCTCTGTAAGTGAGGCTNTTCCAAANTCACTGNCTGCGCTCTGAGCGGCGCCTTGGCAGTCATTNGTTGCTGNNCCNTCNGCAGAGTCTGCANAGTCAAAGGTCATTGTAAATGTTTCTGTTGNNCCAGGATCAAANCCATAGAAGAAGAATCCTTCAGTAAAGCCGTTTGCNCTTAAATCAATTGCGCCACCGCTAAAGAATACCTCAGTAGCTGTGCATCCACCTGCCCACTCAAAAACAAANTATCCGCTNCCATCGTAGCTGTAGCAGTCGCCTTCAACNCCTGCNGGATCAGATCCNNATACAGTNAAGCTATCGATNCATGTTTGTAGNTCGCCNNNNGCGCCACCNCCNCCNCCNCCAGNANCATCGCANACTCCATATGGATCTTCGTTNNTGCCGCAGTCGCCGCAATCGTTTCCGTAGTCATCGCACTGGAAGTCTAGCCCCCATGTAAGGTCATCGCAATAGCCATCACCAATCCATGCAAGGTATTGCTCCGAGAAGCAGTTGCCAAGACAGTCAACATATTCATCGCCTAAACTAGTACTTGTGGCATCATCTGGACATAGCGGGTAGCCGCTCCATAGATTTGGGGCGTCCCAGGCTAAATCAACAGAACCATCTCCTGCTTGAGCGGTTAAATTCTCTGGGGCAATGATCGATGCTGGATCATACTCAGTAGTAACTGCAACTGATGTAGTTGAAGTTCCTGATATATTAGAAGCCATAAGCTCGTAGGTGTACTCGGTTAATTCCATCAAGCCTGTATCAAGATAGGTATTTGATGTTCCGCTCATCTCAGCGATCATCTCACCGTTTCGATATAAGCTGTAATTCTCAACAATGCTATTATTGGTCCAATCTAGCTGAACATCAACAAAATTCTGCAGTTCGGCCGTTAAGTCTGATTCTTCCGGAGAGTCTGGAAGGTCTCCATAGTAGACCATTGAGTTCTCGCCATCAACGCTTCCATCAAACTCTGCACCATCAGGTCCAAAAAATAATGCCTCATCAAAAGTAAGCACTCCATAGTCTCCAATCATATCAAAGTCCATATCTACAAGCTGCATAAGACCGGTAGATTGCGGATCAAGNTCAGGATCTAAANCACATCCTAAACCTCCAACTGAGANATAGTTTGTTTCACTATTAAAAGAAACTTCACATCCATCTGATGCCGACTCACCTATCAGATCAACACCCTGAAGGTACACGCCTGCATATGGATCGCTAATAGTGAATGACACACCTGTTACCGGAACGTTGTTCCTAATATTAATAGACAAGTTTTCTCTTTGATCACCTATGTGCACAAACTTATTAAACACATCACTCACAATACTTGTCATTGAATTACAATCATCATCGCAGTCGCAGTCTTCACCTGTCAGATCGTCTGTATCACAGTCATCGGTGTAGTCGCAGCTACAGGAGTCATCGTCGTAGAACCAATCGCAGTTACCGTAAGCTATGCAATCAGCGCACTCTGCAACGATATAAGTCAGCTCTGCTGCTTCGTTTTCCTCGCAGTCATCAAGACACGTTGATTCTGCCCATCCCTCAAGAATTCCACAGAATCCAGCGACTCCGCCAGCGTAGTAAGCATCATTAAGGCCTTCAACACCTGGGCAGTCCAACATGCACTCAGGAGGGCCGCCATCATCACCAAGCTCACCATCAAACTGAAGCTCTGCATTATATGTCTCTACTGTATTAAACGTAATTGTTTTGGTTGCACTTGCATTTTCATACTCAACGTGAGGACCTCCATCTTCAGGAACACTCGCAACTGTAATAGTCAGAGTATGTTCGCCCTCTGCTAAGCCGCTAAGCACAAAATTGTCTTCGTACACCATTGTCATTTGCAGTGTATCTAGATAGACATGGTAGTGATCTGTGTCAAGGCCATTTGTTATGCTTGCTGAAACGGACAAATCTCCACCAGGAGTCTCGGCCCATCCACCATCCATTGGACTTAAAATTGTTACAATTGGCTCAACTGTATAGTCAAGATCAACGCAGTCACCATAGTAAACAAGGAAAGGCGTTCCAAGTGTTGATGAAATGACACCATCCTCTACGCAAGCCTGGGTTGAAGTTGGAGCGTAGCTTAAGGTAGTAAGCACCCCGCTTCCTGAAGCAATACTTGAGCCTGTCAATGTAAAACCAAGAACGGTTCCGCCTCCTGTAGAGACTGTAAAACCTGCATCAGCAGCTAGACCGCCAGATGCACCTAAAATTTGAACGCCACTAACACCAAACTGAAAACCGGCTACATCTCCCTCAGGATTTTGAAGCAGAATGTCCATTGTTCCTGCCTCTTCATCAACCGCTCCTATGCTTAGTATAGTAAGACACGATGTACCATCGCCTTCACAAACACCGCAGTCATCAACTACAGCCGATCCATTACAATCGCCATTGCAGTCAACAACAGCGCCTCCGCCCCATACGCCTTCACAATCAAGCTCAAGAGCTGGAAGATCTATCACCATCCCATCATTAAGGGCAACGGACAAGCCAAACGCTGGCTGACCTTCACCCGGAGCCAAGAAGCTGTGAGCAAAAACAACTCCACTTCCACCACCTAGCCCTGAAACAGGAGCCGCAAAAGCGGCAATAAGATCGCTCTGCTCTAAATCTACATGTGCTGCTATACCAACCGTATAGTCAGCCGCTGGAACTTCTACAAAACCTGAAAACTCTCCATAAGAAAAACCTGAAAGCAGTGGAGTGCTGTTTTCAGCATGTGGAGTGGTCAACTCTTCTGCAACCCAAATATCAACCGCTGGCGCATCTGTTGACCCGTGGTAAATCTCCAATCCTACACTCTGATCATCTGAGGCTCCAAAAGTTGTCGCTGTAGCAGCTAGATCAAAAGGAGTAACTTCATCTCCAATAAGTCCTGTTGCAATTACAACGTACGAACCGCCTTGCTCTAAATCAAATGGGAAGTTAGCTATAACATCTGCGCCTGTTGGAGCTATGCCTACTGAAAATGAAGAAGGTAGAGTTAGAACAGGAGTTGCCTGCCTGTACTCAAAGCCTTCAACCGCCATAGCGCCATTGACATAAACATCAACCGTTGGGTCTGCTGAGCTATGAATAACCTGAACGTTTACTCCAACAAAATCACCATCGCAGTTATAAAATTCTTCAGGGCCATCGCCACCGCACACATTACACTCATCTTCAACGTTGCCATCGCAGTCGCATGTACCATCTGCTATATCTGAGCAGCCGCACTCATAGACCGCGCCAGGTCCATCGCATACGCCGCAATCATCATTTGCCAAGCCGCTGTTACACACACCATCACAGCCTTGGTCTGCTGTACAGCAAGAATTTCCAAATCCATCTTCTTCTTCGTAAGTACATCCACCATCATCAAGAAGTGCGCTTTCATCAAAGTTGCAGGCCGCCTCATCTGTGCAGCCTGGAGCCGTGCCTATGCACTCACCAACCTCAACATCGTAAGGGCTTCCAGCGCTATCAGCAAAGAGTGCATCAGACATGCACATTTCATTAGTTGGATCAGAAAAAGTTATAGTTGTAAGAACGCCTTCACCTGCTGGAATAGTATCTCCAGATAGAGAGAAGCCGATAACAGTAGTTGCTCCCATTGAAACTGTGAAACCGGCAGCATCAGCTGAACCACCTGAGGCCGATATTGGGGTTGCACCGGACAAATCAAACTGAAACCCTGCGATAGGGCTTGGGTTGTTTATCACGATATCAACCGTACCTGTTGAGTCGGACCATTCTATATTGCCAAAGTTAACGGTAACAGGAATACAGCTACTTCCATCGCCGCCGCATACACCGCACTCATCAACAACAGCCGCTCCACCGCACTCGCCTTCGCAGTCTTCAACGCTGCCATCGCAATCGCACGCGCCATCTGCTATTCCGTTTCCATCACATACACCGCACTCATCAACAACAGCCGTTCCACCGCAATCACCGTTGCAGTCATCAAACAAACAGCTGCCATCATCGGTATTTGCATCGGCGTTGAAGTTGCACGCTGTGTCATCCGTACAGCCAACAACAGTAACTACTGCTGCAATGTTAAAACCATCTACGGTAACACTGAAAGCTGTACCACTCGCGCTTGACATTACAACACTGCTAAGAGATGCATTACCTTGGTCTCCTTCAAGCTCTAATGACAACAAAACTCCATCACCTGCAGGGATAGTTGACCCTGTCAAGGAAAAGCCTAGAACTGTTGTTGCGCTATTTGAAACTGTAAAGCCGTTTTCTGCGGCGTCACCTCCTGATGCGCCAACTACAGTTGCGCCTAGAACGTCAAACTGGAACCCAGCAAGAGCCTCTGAGGCTGTATATGTTACATCAACCGTATAAGTCTCAACGCAGGATGAACCATCGCCACCGCATACACCACACTCATCAACAACAGCCGATCCACCGCAATCACCGTTGCAGTCCTCAACCGCTGTACAATTTCCATCACAATCAAAATTTTCTTCTGCAAATGTGCAACTGCCATCATCAGTCGTTGCATCTGCGTTGTAGTTGCATGCTGTATCATCTGTACAGCCAGCTACATCTCCACCACCGCAAGCAAAGTCACCTATATCGTTGGAAAGTGCTCCTCCAACTGCATCTGAGACAACTGCGTTAACGCTACAGGCGCTAGAAAAATCACCTGTAAAACCAACGTTGCAGAGCAAACCGTCACCCTCAGCTATAGTGCCACCTGTCAATGAAAATGCTATTACCGTTGAGGTGTTATTGGAAAAGAACATTCCAGCTGCACCCGCACTGCCACCTTCTGCCGCTCCTATCTCTATTCCCTCAAACTCTATTTGGAAACCAGCAACAGGTACTGTATTGGCCATATTAATCGCCATTGTTCCATCGCCATTATCACTAAAAGAAAGACAAACTGCGGAAGTACAGCCACCCTCATCATCACATGAGGATCCATCTCCACCGCACTCATCACACTCATCCAAAACGTTGCCATCGCAGTCGCAAGCACCATCTGCCACTCCATCGCCACCGCATACACCACACTCATCAACAACAGCCGATCCACCGCAATCACCGTTGCAGTCCTCAACCGCTGTACAATTTCCATCACAATCAAAATTTTCTTCTGCAAATGTGCAACTGCCATCATCAGTCGTTGCATCTGCGTTGTAGTTGCATGCTGTATCATCTGTACAGCCAGCTACATCTCCACCACCGCAAGCAAAGTCACCTATATCGTTGGAAAGTGCTCCTCCAACTGCATCTGAGACAACTGCGTTAACGCTACAGGCGCTAGAAAAATCACCTGTAAAACCAACGTTGCAGAGCAAACCGTCACCCTCAGCTATAGTGCCACCTGTCAATGAAAATGCTATTACCGTTGAGGTGTTATTGGAAAAGAACATTCCAGCTGCACCCGCACTGCCACCTTCTGCCGCTCCTATCTCTATTCCCTCAAACTCTATTTGGAAACCAGCAACAGGTACTGTATTGGCCATATTAATCGCCATTGTTCCATCGCCATTATCACTAAAAGAAAGCTGTACATCCTGCGCGAATGTAAAACCCGTAACAATAAACGCGAATATTATATTTTTAAAGATATTAATTGTTTTCATTTTTTAACTCCATCCTTTATTTTAATTTTTGTGAGCCATATCACTTCCTCTAGAAGAACCGGCTCTTAAACCAACTTTTTATTATTTTGAACTTAATAAACTCAGCTGCAAAATTAATTTTCTTTTTGTGTCAAGTTGTTGCAATTGTGTAACAGAACCAAACTTAAATTGATTCGTTTCTGACGGTAAATTAGCTTTGAATTAAATCTCTCCCCTGCAAAAATAATATAATTTTTGTTTTGTGGAGCAGGTAAATATACACTTTTTTACAAAAAATACTAAGTAAAAATAGAGGGTAAACTATATTTTTTCAAGCGCCTGCGCGAGATCATCAATTATATCATTGACATCTTCGATTCCTACAGACAGCCTAACTAACCCGTCTGTAAGACCTCTTGCATGCCTCTCCTTCTCAGGGACGTCTGCGTGAGTCATTGTTGCGGGGTGGGTGATCATTGTTTCAACTGCACCAAGGCTTTCAGCGAGCGCGCAGAGCTTTAAGTTGTTCATTAGCTTTTTGCCTGCTGGAATGCCCCCCTTTAGCTCCATGGATATCATTCCGCTGAAACCGTCCATCTGCTTCGATGCAATCGAAAAGCCTGGATGTGATGGCAGCCCTGGATAGCTAACCCTTTCAACTGATGGATGTGACTCCAAAAATTCTGCAACTTCCTGCGCGTTTTCACAGTGTCTCTTCATCCTTAAAGATAAAGTTTTAATACCAAGAAGTGTTAGCCAACAATCAAAAGGACTAGGTACAGCTCCAATTGTCTTTTGAATAAACTTCATTTTCTCAGCTATGTCATCATTGCTAGTAATAATTGCTCCCCCAATAATCTGATTGTGTCCGCTGATATATTTTGTCGTGCTGTGCATAACAATGTCAGCGCCAAATTCCAAAGGTCTGAGCAAGGCAGGCGTTGAGAAGGTTGCATCAACTCCATATAAAATATTTTTACTTTTAGCAATAGCCCCTACAGCCTCAAGGTCAGTAACCTTCAGAAGTGGATTAGTTGGAGTTTCAATCCATATAAGTTTTGTATTTTCCTTTACAGCAGACCCAACCTCTTGTACATTTGAGGAATTAACATATGTAAACTCTAGGTTGTAGTTCACAAGCAAATCATTAAACAGTCTTGATACACCTCCATAAACATCATCAGAGCACACAACATGATCTCCAGATTTAAGCATCTTTAAAACAGCATCTACGGCTGACATTCCTGAGCTAAAGCAAATTCCATGCTTTCCACCTTCAAGCGAGGCAAGATTCTCTTCAAGTATTGATCTTGTTGGATTGGATGCTCTTGTGTAGTCAAAGCCTTTATCTTTTCCAACCTCTTCAAGAACATAGGTTGCGGTTTGATATATTGGAGGCACTATGGCGCCGGTTGTTGGATCTGGCTTGATGCCAGCTCTAACTGCTTTTGTGTCAAACTTCATTTTATCTCCTAAATTTATGAAACCACAGTCCACCCTTCCTGCTCAACAAGGTGCTGTGCTTTCTTCCACTTCAATTCTTTTGTTTCAACGCCATTGGTAATTGAAACTTTTTCATTTCTTCCATATTTTTTACCCGATAATATTGGGGCAGTTTTTTGGATTAACCCCCGACCATTACTAGCAACGCTTGAGGTTCCTGAAGAGTTTGGTGGCGTTACAAACATTGAGGTAGGATTTGTATCATTCTTCATTTCTAAGTTAGTTGATCTTGATTGCCTTTGAGCCATTATAGATAAGTTCATTTTTGATATTCGACTAATTGTTTCTTTGTTTGTGTCAAACATCATCTGCTCAAACATTTTAAATCCTTCCTGCTTGTACTCTATAAGAGGATTTTTCTGGGCATAGGCCCGCAGCCCTATTCCTTCTCTAAGTTGATCCATGGCAGCCAGATGCTCTCTCCATTTCTCATCAATAGTTCTAAGAAGAACATACTTTTGAAACTTATCCATTTGATCAAGATCTACAACTTCTTTGTTAAAAGCCATAGCTTCAGTATATGCACTTGAAATGAAACCCTTTAAATCTGAAGATGATTTTATTGCCTCTCTATTTGTACTTATATCTATTGAAAAAGTACTTAAAATTTCATTAGATAGTCCAGGCCAGTCCCAGTTTATTGGCATTGAGTCTGTGCAGTATATATCAATGGCCTGATCAATATATTCAGAAATAATCTCTTCAACTTCAGAATCTACTTGATCCTCATGAAGTGCAAAGTTTCTTCTATC
>NHIV01000050.1 GCA_002170735.1 bacterium TMED198
CTATTGTTTTTAGTCAGCTTTGACAATGAAAACAAAGAAATATACAACTCTAAACTTCAAGAACTTTATTACAGAGATAAGTAATGAGTCTTATTCTTAGAAGCTTATTTATATTCATTGCTATATCTACACTTCTATCAAATAAAAAATCAAATGAAATAACTAAAGAACGAAAAATCACTCAGAATGAGCTAAAAAAAATAAACAGTCAAATAAAGAAAATAAGCAATCAAAAGCAAAAAATAACTGAGAATCAGATAAGCACAACCAACATGCTAATAATGATTGAAAAAAAAATTTTATTAACAGAGAAGTTAATTAGAAGCTATGAACGTGAAGAAAAAATAATCAACAAAAATATTGAAGAAATTTCTAAAAATATTAATTTAAATGACAATACACTAAATAAATTGAAAGATGACCTATCATTTATGATCAACCACGTTTATAAAACTGGTAAAAGCAATATCATTACTACTATTTTCGAATCTGACAATTGGAACCAATTTATTTATAAAGCTAAATATTTAGCTTCAATAAGCAAAGTTGAGAAAAATAAAAAAAGAGCAATTACAAACACTCAAACCCAACTTAATAAAAACAAATTAGATCTAGAAAAAAGTTTAGATAAAAAACTAATCCTTAAAAAGAAAAAATTAACAGAAAAAAACAACCTAGCTAACAATAAGAAAAAAAAGAATGTTTTTCTTCAAAAATTAGATAAAGAAAAAATTACTCTAGATAAAAAACTCAAAGAAAAATCTATTCTTGCAGATCAAATGGAAAAAATTATTATAAAACTATTAAATGATGAAAAAGCAGCCATAAGAAGAGAACAATCATTAGCCAAAAAAAGATCTCAAAAAAATAAAAAAATATCAGGAAACTTTTCAAAAATGAAAGGAAAATTAAATTGGCCAGTAAACAATTCAAAAGTAATTAGTAAGTTTGGAAAAAATAAAACTTCTCTTGGAGCTGTCATTGATAATGCTGGAATTGATATTTTAACAACCAAAAATAATCAAGTATTAGCTGTTCTTGATGGAGTGGTGAGTATGATTACTTTTATTAGAGGTTTTGGTAATATTATTATTATTGACCATGGTGATAAATTTTCAACAGTATATGCTATGGTTGAAAATATACAAGTTTCTGAAAATGAATATGTAAATGAAGATAGTATAATTGCGAGAGTAAGCACCTATGAAAAAAACTCTAAAAGAGGAATTCTTCATTTTGAAGTATGGGGAAATCAAAAAAAACTAAATCCAGAAAGTTGGCTTAAAAAAAGAAAATGATATATAAAAATTTAATTAGAGATAACTCATTCTTCGAGAAAATGAGCGTTATAGTTAAAAATAATAGACTTCCTAATAGCATTATTCTTTATGGAGATGATGGAATTGGAAAGGAAGCTCATGCCATTGAACTATGTGCTATGATCTTTTGTAAATCAGGAGATATTAAGCCATGTGGAGAATGCTATAATTGCATCAAAGTAAAAAATCTTCAAAATGAAAATATTAGTTTAATATATCCACTACCAAGAGGAAAAATTAAAAGTAAAAATGACTCTACTTCAAAAGCACTTTCTGAAAAAAACAGACTTCTTTTAGCTGAAAGACTAAAAAACAAGACGCTTAATCCATATAGCAAAATAAATCTTCCTGGTGCCAATAAAATTCTGATTAACTCTATAAGAGAATTAAAAAAAACTATTTTTTTAGGTAGTATTAATGACAATTTTAAAATAGTCCTTATTTTAGATGCACACAAGCTTTGCCACCCAACACAGGAATCTGGAAATTCTTTATTAAAAATATTAGAAGAGCCACCTAAAAAAACTATTTTTATATTAGTTACATCTGAATATGATCAACTGCTTGATACAATAAAATCAAGAAGCCAAACTATAAAGATAAATAATCCAAATACTGAATTAATAAGTAATTATATAAACACTTACAAAGAATTTCATTACAATCCCCTAATTACAAAGATGTGTAATGGGAACTTAAGAAATGCTTTAGATTGGACATTGAAAGAAGATTCATATTTTGAAAGTATAATTCATTTGATTGAAAAATTTATTTTTATGAAAAGTATAAATCAGATGCCAAAAGCAATTGAACTATTACAAGTATCAAATAAAAATGGCGATGTTAACACAATTTTTATTTTACTTAATAGTATTCTATCAGATATTATTAAGCATAACTATTTAATAGAAAATATTGCTGAAAACAATTTCTATACAAATTTAATAATTAATATTTCAGAAAAATATAAAGATGCTAATTGGGAAAAATGTATTGACCTCGTAAATGCAAATTTCATGCTATTTAAATCCAATGCTAATTATGAAATTCAGGCAATGAATTTTTTATTGGATTTCAACAGGCTATTAAAAGGCGTTGAACTAGAAGTTTTTTCTATTGAAAATTGGCTATATAAAAATTGAAAAATCAATTTTACCATATCTCTATCTCATCAGCTTGTTCTTCGAGCCAATTATTATATTCACTTTCCGATTCAATTGTCATAAATCCACGCATCTTATAATGAGAATTTCCGCAAAGTTGTGCGCATGCAATCTCATAACCCATACCTTCTCTAGAAGTGCCCTCTATCTTTTTTAAAAACTCTTCACTTGTCATTTTTGGTGTAAAGAAAACAGGAATTTCTTGGCCTGGAATGGCATCTTGTTTAACTCTCATTTCAGGTAGAGCAAAACTATGAATGACATCCATTGATGTCAAATAAATTATTGTCTCTTTATTGACTGGCAAATGAAGATCATTTATAACTACTATGTCATCAGCGCCAGGTCCATCTTCCTCCCTGATTAAACCTATAGGATTTTCACCATCAATATATTCAGGATCTAGAGGACCCCATATTCCATCTTTACCAGGATAGTGTATATTCCACTGAAATTGCTGAGCAATAACTCTTACCCTAACTGCATTATGTTCATCAGGTAAATCAGTTTTGAACATTGACCATAATGGAACTGCAAAAGCAATTAATAAGAAAGCTTCAAACAATATCACCCCTGCTTCTGCATATGTAGAATAATTACTAGTTACTCCATGGTAACTTGCTTTTTTATTATTTCTAGAAGCAAATCTTATAATACAGTAAATATAAAAAGCTCCCCATCCTATAAATAGTACCAGCATAAGCCAATGAACCCATCCTATCATATAGTCTATAATATATCCATGCTCCGAGCTATTAACTGGGAGACCAAGATACTCACTGAGCTTTCCTACTGATTGAAATACATCCATCTTCTATCCTTTTAATTCATTTAATTTTGATTGTTTCATAAAATGTCTAATGACAAATAATATTCCTATTAAAACACTAACAATAAAGCCTAGTAGTGTAAGAATTGCCATTCTCATACCAATTGTAATAACATCATCAGGTGAGCCATAGCAAACAGCGCAAGCATTTAAAAAATTGGAAATAAAAAAAACTATTAATATAGATCTGTATAAACTAAGCATGATCAATATTCTTTATTTTCTTAAGAAATTTATTACCATAAATAAGTAAAGCAATGGTCCCAATCATTGATCCAATACTATACATAAGTAAACTTGAATCTTTCAAAATTAAATAGTTATTTAAATTATAAATACCAATTAAGAAAAAAAATACCGAACAAATTACAACAAAAAATATATGAAATGATTTAATTGACATCATGATAAATTTCCAATTTTTGATCTTCTCCGCCCCAGTAATCAACATCTTTTCCCATATTATTCATATCCCAAAGCAGAGGCATAAACAATAAGACTATAAAAAATATAACAGTAAGAATTAAACTCCAATTAATCATAGGCTTCTCATTATTTAAATGCATAAAATGCGCTGCAACTAAATAACCTTTTGCTGACGCAATTATAAGTCCAATAAATACTGCACCTGCAATATATCTTTCTGTTGCATCAAACTCGACATAAGATACCAAAACAGTTAAAACTGTAAAGAATAATAACGCTAGAAACACATTTCTGTAAACTGAAATATGCTTTTTTATATCATGATCTGAATCTGACATCTCTTCTCCTATAAATTTTACAATAAATAAAGTGCTGGAAATAAGAAAATCCAAACTAAATCTACAAAGTGCCAATACAAACCAGCAATTTCTATTCTATTTGTAAATCTTTCAGGCTCAGTTTCCCACATTTTTACGCCAGGAATCCATAAGTAAAAATTTACAACTATTCCTCCAAGAACATGAAGCATGTGCAAACCTGTCATTGTAAAATAAATAGCCAGAAATGTATTAGTAGATGGATAATAACCGTGCTCAAACTTTGATGAATATTCAAAATACTTTATTATCAAAAAAACCACTGAGCATAAAATTGTTAATCCCATATAAAGCTTATATTTTTCAAGATTTTTCATTTTCAGAGACACCCAAGACATTATCATTGTTACACTTGAAGTAATAAGAACAACAGTATTAATTGTTGCCATTGGAATATTTAAAATACTATTATCCCATATTGGAGCTGCAACTCTTAGAAGTACGTATGCTGAGAACAAAGCTCCAAATAGCATTACCTCAGATGCGAGGAAAAGCCATACCCCAAGCTTAGCATTATAAAGTCCAGTATCTGGCCTTAACTCTTCATTAAATGGTATTTTTATATCCATAAATATCCTTTATTTTTTTGTTTGAGGAATATAGTCTTCTTTCTCATTTGGAACGCTATATTCATAAGGCCCTCTATAAACAACTGGTTCTTTTTCAAAATTTCCATGACCTAAAGGAGGCGATGTAGTATCTGTCCATTCTATAGTAGTTGCTTTCCATGGATTTGGATCTACAGGGTTATCTTTTTTCTTAATTAAAGTCCATATAATATTTACAATAAAAGGTATTTGAGCAACCGCTAACCACCATGCAGATGCTGACATAAATGAGTTATAATGGATTACACCTTGAGCATGCGCATAGGTTATACCTCCATCTGCTAACCTCCTTGAAACTCCAGCTAAACCTTGAATCAGCATTGGAAAGAAAATTCCATTCATAAATATTAAAGAAAACCAAAAGTGTGTTTTACCTAATCTCTCATTTAGCATTTTCCCAGTTACCTTTGGGAACCAATAATAAATTCCTGCAAAAATAGCAAAAATTGTTCCAGGGGCAACTATATAGTGAAAATGAGAAATAACATAATAAGTATCATGCAAATGAATATCTGGTGGTGCTAGGCCAAGTGGCAATCCTGTTAGTCCTCCAATACCAAACATTGGCAACCAACTAAGAGCAAAAAGCATTGGTGTGTTAAACCTGATGGACCCTCCCCAAAGAGAAATTAAGAAACAAGTAAGAACTATTACAGAAGGTATTGAAATGATCATAGTTGTAGTTTGGAAAAATACACTCATAGCCTGTCCCATACCAGTTAAAAACATATGATGCGCCCAAACGATAAAACTCATAAAACCTAAGAATGTTATACCATATACAAGTGACTTATAACCCCAAAGAGGCTTTCTTGTGTTATTAGCAATAATTTCTCCAATCACACCCATTCCTGGCAATATCAGAACATAAACTTCAGGATGAGCTAAAAACCAAAATAGATGCTGCCACAGTAAGGGGCTTCCACCTCCACTATTTGCTAATACTTCGCCACCAACAACCAGACCGCTTGGCAAAAAGAAACTAGTGCCTGCAACTCTATCCATTAGCTGTAAAATACCTGCAGCTTCAAGTGGAGGAAATGCAAGAACCAACAAAAATGATGTTATTAGCTGTGTCCATATAAAAAATGGAAGCCTCATCCAAGTTAAACCTTCTACACGAAGCTGAACAATTGTTACAATTATATTCATTGAGCCTAACAGTGAGGAAGTTATTAAAAATATCATTCCTATAAGCCAAAAGGTTTGACCATGAGTTGCAGTTGTTATTTCAGATAGAGGAGGATATGAGGTCCAACCGCTATTTGCAGCACCTCCCGGAATAAAGAAACTCACAACCATAACAACACCACCAACAAAATATGTCCAATAACTAGCCATGTTAAGCTTAGGAAAAGCCATATCAGGAGCTCCAATCTGAAGTGGAACTAAGTAGTTTCCAAATGCCCCAACAACTATAGGAACAACTCCAAGGAAAATCATTATAGTACCATGCATTGCACCGAATACATTGTACAAGTCAGGAGGAAGATTTCCATTACTAGCAAAACCATTCAACTCTGCCAGCCACTTTATCAATCCACCGACTAAAGGCACTGGAGTGTCTGGATATGCAAGCTGCCACCTCATAACAAGCATTAATGAAAATCCAAACAAAAGAAAAAATAATGAAGTAATCCCATACTGTATTCCAATAATCTTATGATCAATAGAAAAAATATACTTTCTTAAAAAACTTTCTTCATGATGACTACTATGATCGCTCAATGTTGACTCCTTAATCAATTTTTATATTATATCTCTTTTCAAATTCTGCAGTAGGAATCATTCTAATTGCATCCCATGTAAGTTTTGTACACACTTTAGCACAAATTTGACATCCAATACATTCATTAAATCTTACCTGAACAGGTGGTATTATTGGAAAATCATATTTATCATCTGGATTCTTTTCAATGCAATCAACAGGACAGAAGGGCACACAAGCTTCGCAGCCTGTACAATTATCCTCATCAACAACTGCAATAGATCTAGGCTTAGTCTTTTTGCTGTTAATAGACTCTGGAAGCTCTGGAACCGATTTTAAATGATCTACTTTTTTCATGTCTAAATTTATTAATATTTTTCATTCAGAAAGTACGAATTTTTCTATCACAAAACCCATAGCAAAAAACATTATTCCAAATACAAAAAATTTTGAACTCATTAAATGAGGCAGGCTAATGAAAAATCCAATTCCTATAATTAGCAAACCAATCAACTCAAGCAACTTTGCAATGTAGTACATTATTTTGGCTCAATTGATTTTAATGTTAAAATACAATCCTTTAAGGCTTTATGTTGCCACTTTATTAAAATCAGATAATGTATCAAACCTAAGTTAGCCAATATAATGTAAAAATAAGGATCAAGAAATTCATTATCAACAGCGCCTGCAATTATATATGCAGAACCAACAATCAAAACACTAAGCATTGTATGGGAGTAATTCTTTGATTTGTTGTTTAATATTTTCTTTGAACGATTTTGAGGAAGGTTGGATATACTTACTATTCCCCTAGATAGTCCGACTATGTAAAATAAAACAAAAGATTGAGTGATTGAATACAGCATTGATCCAAAAAATGCATTACTATCAAAAAAGACATAGTTTGAATCAAACATAAAAAAAATAACCTGCCCATAAATAATTGATGTCGAAACGATTACGAATGATGAGATTATCAATAAATAGCTTAAATATAAAAGAATGTACATTTTTAGAAACTAAATTGTTTGTTTGTTTAACTAATACAATACTAAATTTTAATATAATTATTTACCGATATAAAGGAGTATTACATGAAAACACTAAAAACCTTGCAATTTTTAATACCTTTTCTATTTACAGGTACTATATTAGCGGGCTCGCTTACTGGAAACATTAAATTTGATTCTAAAAAAGTTAAAAAACTAGCAAACAAAAAAGCAAAACAGCAAATTTGTGGAAAAGGAAAGTCTCCAATACCATATGAGTCAGTAAGAGTTGATGAAAAAGGTAATTTTCAAAATGTTATTGTCTGGCTCAAAACTAATAAAAAAGTTGAGGCACCTAAAGATCCTGTTATTCTAGATCAGCTAGGTTGTAGATATACTCCACATGTATTCTCATTAGTTAAAGGACAAGAGCTTAGGATAAAAAACAGTGACAAGGAAATGCATAACGTTAACTCTCAATCGAAAATAAATCCATTCAATGCAGGTCAGCCAGCAGGTACTCCTGACTTAGTAAAAGCATGGACAAAAACTGAAGAGCCCTTTAAAATAAAGTGTGATGTTCATGGATGGATGAGCGCTTATGGTATTGTTCTTGATCATCCATATGTTTCTATCTCTGACAGTAAAGGAAACTATAAAATAGAAAATATTCCACCAGGTGAATATGAAGTAATAGCGTGGCAAGAAAAGTTTGGTGATAAAGGAAAAATTTCAAATAAAGTTACTATTAGCGATAAAGATACAAAACTTGATATTACTTTCAAAAAATAGGTTAATGAAATATAATTTTATTTTTAAAAAGGTAGCTCTAATTTGCTACCTTTTTTTTATAACTTTCAGTTGCTCCAATAAGTCTTCATATAAAGTTAAAGGGGTCATCAATGGAATATATCCAGACAAAATGAAAATGCTCATTGATCATGATACTATACCAGGATTTATGGATCCGATGGAAATGGAATTTAATATTCACCCAAGTGTAAATTTGGAAAAGTTTAATTTAAAGGATAGCGTGCACTTCCTTTTAACTCTAGAGGATAAAAAACATTTTTCATCTTCTTTTTCAATTATTGGAAAATCACTTGAAAATAAAAAAAATGTGAATAATACTTGGGAGAAAGACATATATGATCCAATTGAAATTGGTGATACTATATATAATGCTTCATTTTTAAATACCTCAAATGATCTTGTGAGAATTTCTGATAGCAATGGAAAAATAAGACTAATTTCATACATCTTTTCAAAGTGCCCGATGCCTGATATGTGCCCAGCAATTGTTTATAAAAATCAATATCTTGCAAATTACTTCAAGGAAAATAACAATATTGAATTTATTCTTATTAGTTTTGATTATCTTTATGACTCTCCAAATGTTCTAAAAAATATCTATGGAATAATGGAAAAAGAAAATTCAAATATTAAGTTTTTTTCAAGTAAAGGTAGAGTAAATGATCTGTATATAATCACCAAACAATCAATGTGTCAATTTTGGGGTGTAGAAGAAAACAATATAGGTCATACAATGAGATCAATTTTAATTGGTCCAAGTGGTGAGTTACTACATGCCTATGATGGGACAGATTGGGAGACTTCAATAGCAAGACAAGATATAAATAATATGCTCAAAATGTACTACTAAAGCAGTTTGTCTTGATCTTCTTCTAAATCCTTTTTCCAGCTCTTCTTTGATTCTAAAACTCTAAAACACAACACAGTTGTCATTATAACCAATAAGATTATGGCAAATATCTTTTGAATTAAACTTTCTCTATTATGGAAGAAGACTAAAATTACTGTAATAATCCATAGAAATTTATAAGTTAAATGGATAGCTCTTTCACTCACTTTCAATACAGTTAGTTTTCCATCCCTCATACCCTCCATCAAGAGAATAAACATTCTTATAACCAAGTTCACAAAGTGACTGACTAAACCCTTGACTGCTATTACCATGATAGCAACATACAATAATATTAGCTTCTTTACTAGTTTGATCTATAAAGTCCTTTACTATATTATTTGTAATATTAACAAATCCCTCTATATGACCATCTTTATATGCATCTGGCATTCTAATATCTATTAATGAAAAATCATCTAAATTCAGATTTTTCATTTCTGTAAAAGAGATATGTCTAAATAATTTCTTCATTTTTATCTTTTCCTAAGTTTGAATTAATATAATAAATTCTACAATGTAAATTAACAACTAAGGAATTGTTTATGATACCAGAAAGTTCACTAACTGTTAAAATAAAATCAAACACAAAGTGTAGTATATGTACATGTGGCAAAAGTAAATCTATGCCCTACTGCGACAATGAACATAGGCAATA
>NHIV01000051.1 GCA_002170735.1 bacterium TMED198
GACAACTACACAATTGACCAGGTTAAGCTAGAGTTCTTTTATAGTTGCAACACACCACAGAACCCCTCAAATATGCAAGCCTCTGATTCCCAAGATTGCAACTTCGTTTATTTAGATTGGGATAAATCAACTTCAAGCAATGTTATACATCAACTGCTTTTTCGTGATGATCAAGTTATTGCCCAACTAGAACCAAACATAAGCAACTTCCAAGACTCAGGTGCAACAAGCGGAGAAATACATACATACTGCATTCAATCCATAAATAGCTGTGGATCAAGTTCTATTATTTGCGATTCAGGTGCAACAGATTCAAGCCCATCAGAACCAAACAATGTATTTTCAAGCGATGGACAATATACTAATCAAATAGTTACAACATGGCAGCCATCTCAAGGTGCCAATCAATATAAAATTTATAGAGATAACTCATGGGTTGGGGTTGATAACTCTGAACCATATGAATTTATAGATATCTTTGTTGATATAAATCAAACCTATACATATTGTATTGAGGCTATTAATGATTGTGGAGAATCAAGCTTTTCATGTGACTCTGGATTTTCAACCTATGCTTTAGGAGATGTAAACTTTGATAATATTCTAAATATTTTAGACATTGTTTTGATTGTAAACCACATCTTAGAAGTTAGTATTTTGAACTTTGATCAACTTGCTTTATCTGACATAAATAATGATGGAGAGATTAATGTTATAGATGTAGTTGTACTTATTTCTACAATACTAAATTAAATTATTTATTTTACTTGGTTTGCCGAGCATTTTATCATAATATTTTGTATATATTTTGAATTACAATATTCAAATTCATTAATGTATTTTTTCTCTAGTCTACATATTAAAAGAATCCTCACTATAGCCCTGCTGCTAATTATTTCTTCTTGCGCTATAAGGCAAGGACCATACACTCTAGAAGAAATTGAAGATATTAGAATAGACTTTAAAAAAGGTAAAAGAAAAGCCCTTGTAACTTTAATTGATATATACAGAGATAGAAACCAACCATATGATGTTAGGCTTGAGGCCCTAAGGTCACTGGCAGAGAGTAGACACCCCTATATAATAGGTGCTATTCAAAGCTCAGTAAAAAATGCAAATCTTATTGAAATGGAGATGATGCTTGAGGCAATTAATATTTTAGTTACTTATAGCAGTAAAAAATCAACAGATTCATTGGTTGTTAGTCTTAAAAATACTGAAGCAAAGGTTATGCAGATTAGAGAGGCTATTGTAAATGCGATTGGAGAGAATGGGTCTGAAGATGAAGTCGTTACTTTACTTGAACTTTATGAAGTAAGCAAGGCAAACCATGCTAGGATGAACAAGCTACTCACGCTATCATTAGGGGGACTTGGAGACAATAGAGTAATTCCAATACTAATGGATATAGCAAAAAACAAGGAAATGGACATCCATATTAGATCAAGAGCTGTAGAGATTTTATCTAGAAAGCAAACTCCTGAGCTAGTTGACTTTTTTGCTGAAATGTTAGGTGACCCAACCACTAGAGACAAAGTTAATGAGTTTGCGTATAATGTAATGGGGGATGATTTAAACGATGAAAAAATGGTATTCGCTTTGCTTGAATCATATCAATTAGGCAAACATCAATACTACTCTCTTTTAAATTCTTTAATGAAAAGCATAGAAACATATAAAAACCCAGAAATTAAACCAATGCTTATAGAAGTAGCAACCACTGATGGGTTTCCGAAAGCTATTAGAGTCAAAGCTATTAAATCCTTACTAAAATTTAATGATCCAGAGGTGGCTAAGGATCTCGTAGCAGTTCTAGAATCCCCATCAAACTATATATTCTACAGTGAAATAATAAAAATGATGAAGGATTTAGGGGTTTATGAAACATATAAAGATGAAATTAGAAGCAGCGCATTTAAAGCTATGAAAAAAGATATTTTAAATTAATTTTTAGATGAAAACACTATATTTTTTTATATTTATTTTGATACTGTCTTGCTCTAGGAAAGACAAAGAACCTTCTCCTGATAGTGATACAAACCCTACCACTCCTACCAATGAATCTTTTGAAAAATGGGAAGAAGAGAAACAAAAAAAAGAAGATAAAAAAGATTTTCTTGATAATGATGGTTTTTTTCCAACTAGAGAAACTCTGTCTGACATTCAAAACCAGATTGATGATCTAAAAGTTAAAGTTCTTGAATATGAATCTCGTTTAAATGCCCCTCAATTTAATACTGACATACTGAAAAAAATAAAAAATCCTGACCTTAATCATGAAATTCAGATGAACAATGGAAATGTACTTCAGGGTTCAATTTTAGAAGAAAATTTAGATCAATTAATTATGAGTACTCAGATTGGGCAGATTACTCTAAGCAAATCAGATATTGAAGATATACGTGAACTCTCTCCCTTTGCTCCAAACCTTGAATTTGACGGTGATTTTAATGAAGAAATTCATATTACTAAAAGAAAATTTAGCGGATCAGTCATTAATAGTGGAAAACTAAGGGCAGACTTTGTTAGAGTTATCTTTACATTACATGCTGAAGATACATCTGTGATTGCTTCAGACTCTTCGTTTGTAAATGGCTCTCTAATTACCTATTCTAGTGGAATAATCAGCGATTCTTCTGTAGAACCCTCAAAGACAGTATCTTATAACGTAGATGTAAAAATTCCAAAAAATTCTGAAGTTTCATATATCACAAAATCTATTAGTTTTAATAGATATAAATANGTATTTATNNTGCTNAGNACCAAACTCATTGTAACTTTTGNAGCTGTTATNTCTCTTGTTTTTTTATGGAGTTATACTGANTTNAATCAAAATGAAGTACCTTTCTTAACAGTTTCTGACCTTCAATTNAATCNAAATAAATTTGAATATAAAAAATTTAGAATTGGAGGACAAGTAGAAGAAAACTCAATCACCTTCTCTAAAGATGGCTTGACAGTTTTTTTCTCTTTATTTGATGGAGANGGCAGTATAAATGTTGAATATAAATCTGCTGCACTTCCAAGCCTTTTTGAAGANAATGCNAATGTNCTTGTTGAAGGTAAAATAAAACATAAAAATCAAATTATTGCATCNAATTTAATGACAAAGTGCGCATCNCGTTACGATGAAGANAATATCTACAAAAAAGAATTNTAGNATATAATGTCATCAATTCTAGGATTTACTTTACTTTTTCTTTCTCTCTTANTATGNTCATACTCTATACTTGCATCATTTTATGCAAATATAAATGGTTATAAAAATCTTGAGAAATCCTCTGTAAACGCTCTTTTTGCATCATGTATAACCATTTTTATATCTTCTTTTCTTTTAATTTTTGAGCTTATTAATAGTAATTTTGAACTTGAGTATGTTTCTAAATACTCAAGTTCCTTTACACCGCTTATTTATAAAATAAGTGCCTTTTGGGCTGGGATGGAAGGTTCAATGCTCTTTTGGCTATTTATATTATCAATATATATATTTGCCCTGATACTATCAAACAAAGAGGATGATTATCTTCCTTGGGTATGGCCTGTTCTAGGTATAATCCAATTGTTTTTTATCGTATTGACAACCTTTTTTGAAAATCCGTTTAGGCCTGCATTATTTGTAGATGAAATAGGTGGAGGTGCTGGTCTTAACCCTCTTCTTCAGCATCCAGCAATGCTTATTCACCCCCCTATGTTGTATCTTGGTTATATTGGTTTTAGTGTGCCTTTTGCCTATGCTGTATCAGCTATGATACAAAAAAAAACTACATCAGAGTGGCTTTTAATTACCAAAAGGTGGACTCTTTTTTCTTGGCTTTTGCTGAGTGTAGCGATTGTACTTGGAGGGAGGTGGGCCTACTTGGAGCTAGGTTGGGGTGGGTACTGGGCTTGGGACCCAGTAGAAAATGCCTCGTTTATGCCATGGCTAACTGGTACTGCATATCTTCATTCTGTCCTAATTGAAGAAAAGAAAAATATGTTAAAGTTTTGGAATGTACTTCTTATTATGCTGACGTTTCTATTAACTATTTTTGGAACTTATCTAACTAGAAGTGGCATCGTATCTTCGGTACATGCATTTGCAGCTACAGATCTTGGAATATGGTTTTTTTACTTTGTAATTTTTATTCTTTCATCTTGTGTTATTATACTAACAATCAGAAAAGGACAGCTTAAACCCTCCANTAGAATCAAAAATATTTTTAGTAAAGAAAGTGGTTTTTTATTTAATAATTTGATTTTTATTTCTCTACTAATTGTAGTCTTGTGGGGAACGATGTTTCCAATAATTAATGAAGCATTTTCTGGAGATAAGATCACAGTAGGAGCAGCTTATTTCAACAAGATTGTAGTACCTATAGGGTTATGTCTTTTACTATTGATGGGAGTTGCTCCTTTGTTAGCCTGGAAAAAGACTTCAATCAAACAACTTTTAAAAAATTTAAAATCTCCACTTATTATATCTCTNNTTANAACTTTTATATTTGGNTTTTATCTTGATAATTTTATTTCATACACAACAATTTCAATATTTATTATTTTTTTAACGCTGATTATTATTCAAAGAGAGTTTTTAAAAGGTGTTCAAATAATATCAAAAAAAGAAAATCTAAGTTTTTTAAAGGCCTTATATTCTCTCCTTAATAGGAATAGACCTAGATATGGTGGCTACATTGTGCATGTAGGNATCATNGTGATGTTGATTGGGTTTACTGGGCATGCTTTTAATAGAGAGGTAGACTTATCTTTTAGTATGGANAATTCTACACAATCTATTGAAGAATATCGATTTATATATAAAGGGCATTGGATAGAAAGCATTGATACGCATCCAATTGAAAGGAAGAACCATGTTGCACTTGTTACTGAGCTAGATATTTTTGAAGATAATGATTTTGTTGGGACCCTTCTTCCTGAAAAGAGAATCTATATACATCAAAATAATCAACAACATGCAGAGGTGATGTTAATCTCATCACTTTTAAGAGATATCTATATTATTCTAGGGAGCTTAGATGAGAGTGGTCAGGCAACAATGAAAATAAGAATTAATCCAATGGTTAACTTTGTTTGGATTGGTATAAGTATTCTATTTTTAGGTGGCTTGCTTTGTTTAGACTTTGATTCTTCTGTCCTCAGGATGGTCAAGCGAAATGATTAAAATACTCTATATACTAATTATGACTAGTGTATCTTTATCTGAAAGTTTCAAATCAATAAGAGAAATAAATATTGAAAAAAACCTTGTTGCGCCATGTTGCCTAGGAGGCACCATACATGGGCATGATGATAATACTTATACTGTTGGATTAAAATCTCTAATTTCTGAGCTTGTTCAAAAAAACATAGATAAAAAAAAATTATTTAAAATTTATAGCAATCTATATAAACCTTCATCAGGTATTTATCAGGTTGACCTTCCACCTGTTATTTCAAGTGTAGATATTGGAACACTTTTCAGGCAAATTGATAGAAATATGAGTGATAAAGAAATTTTATCCTTATTTGCAAGTATTCATGGGAACCATATACTATCTGACCCCCCATCTAATATTTATGGTGTTTGGCTCATTCCCCTAATATGTTTTTTTATTGGATTTTTTATTATTGTTTCATTGATATCTAAAAAAACCGCCAAATGATATATCAGGGATTACTATTTTTTGTTATCCTATGGATTGTCTACTATGTAGCTCTCCCTTTTTTAAACTATGAAATTGAATCTAAAAAAAGAAAAAAAACTTATCCAAAAAAAACATATTCTGAATCAGATCAAATTGAATTTGATAAAGAACTTGGAATATTATCTAAGGATGATAAATAGTGCTATATATTCATTCACTCTATAAGTCTTTCAATGATAATTTTATACTAAATAATGTTTCTTTAAAAGTAAATGCTGGCTCTCTCTTATTACTCAGGGGCATAAATGGATCAGGGAAAACAACGCTACTAAAGGTATTATCAGGTATTTCATCATNTAATAGCGGAAAAATAAGTTTTAACAACATTGATTTGAATGATGATTTATATAATAAAAATATCAACTTTTTAGCTGATAAAGAATGCTTATACACACACCTCAATATTTTCAACAATCTATCACTAATTCTAAATATGCAATCAATTAAACACAGAAAAGAGGAAATTGAAAAAACCCTTAAAAATCTCAACTTATTTGAAAAAAAAGATTTTCCCATTAACCAACTTAGCGCTGGACAAATTCAAAAAATTAAGATTGCAAGAATGATATTACAATCCAACTGCAATTTATGTTTACTTGATGAACCAGAAACTAATCTAGATAGTGATGGAATAAAGATACTTATTAAATGCATTAAAGATTGGAAATCAAAAAATAAAGTTATAGTTCTTGCTACACATAACTTGGACCTCTACAAGGAATTAGATCCTATATTTTATGAACTAGATTAATGTTGAAATTATTAATTAAAAAAGAGATAAATCAAATTCTAAAAAATAAATTTGTTTACTTGTCTATGGTAGTATGCGGATTAGTTATTAGCATCTTGTTTTCTATGATATTAAATAATAATGTTTCAACATTTATAGTAGCTGGTTTATTTTGGATGATGATTTTTTTTGTTTCTTCTCTTGGACTCTATAGATCAATGGAGTCAGAAATTAAGATGAAAGCATATTACAACCTACTTCTATCACCTATTGATAAAGGTTATATTTTCATTTCTAAATCAATTGCATTTTTTATATTTTTATGTTTAACAGAGATAATATTATTTCCTATTTTCCAATTGTTAGTCAAAGTAAATTTTGTATATAGCTATACATTTATTTTAAGCGCTTTAACTATTAATTGGACAATATCTACACTAGGAGTAATTATTTCAATGATGTCAATACAAACTAATCTTGGAGAAACCTTGATACCTATGTTGCTTTTCCCCTTGTTAGTTCCTATCCTGATTGCAGCATCTAACATTACAAACTCCACTATCCATGGATTGGGCTATCAATACTATAGTTTTTGGATTCTAATTTGTATTACATTTTCAGTTTTAACAACTCTTGTGGGGTTTTGGTCTTTTAAAGGAATACTACAAGAATAGATGGCTTTTTTACAAAACAAGAAAAACTTTTTTTTAACAGTATTCACAATACTAATTGCAATTATTAATTTACTGCTTATTATATACGTTGCACCCTTAAATGATCTAGAAGGTTGGGGAAGAAAAATTTTCTATTACCACGTTCCTCTAGCTTGGAATGCCTCTCTTGCATTTGTAGTCTGTACTTACTATAGCTTAGTATTTTTAAAAACTAAAAATAAAAATTCAGATATTAAGGCTATGTCTTGGGCTGAGAGCGGAACTATCTATGCTCTGCTTGTAGTTGTTACTGGGCCTATTTGGGCTAAATTAGCATGGGGTGTTAGCTGGAGATGGGAACCAAGGCTAACCACAACAACTGTGGTTATTTTAATCTATATTGCATACTTCATGATTAGAGAGTTTTCTTTAAACAAAGAAAAAGGTGCCAAATTGGCTGCTGTAATCAGTATTCTTGCATTCACTACTTTACCCCTTATATATTACTCAGTTGACTTTTGGTCACCAGAAATGCAACTTCATCCTCAAAGAAATAATCTAGGCTATGGAACAAAAAGTATATTTTATTTTTCTTTGTTTAGCTTTACATTGTTACTCTTGAATGCTGTAAAGTATAGAGTTTTTCTTGAAAAAAAAGGAGCTAAATAATGGAGCAAGGTTTAGAATACTTTATAGCATCTGTCTGTGCGGTATGGAGTGTACTCATTGGATATATTTTTTTAATAAGCAAACATAAACGAAATGATAAAGAAATTTGAAGATTTAATTTGTAAGAGCATCAAAGTTGATCAAATTAATATTATAGACAAATCTGATCAGCATGCAGGTCACAAAGGATATACTTCTGGTATGCACTTAGAAGCACTTATTATATCAGATGACTTTAAAGATAAAAGTCTTATTGAAAGACATAGAATGGTTTATGATGCTCTTTCTCATTACATGAATAAGGAAATACATGCCTTGTCCATGAAAACCATTACTAAGGAAGAAATAAATAAGTAGGCATTTTTTTATAGCTAAAGAGTTAACTATCTCATAGATAAGTTGCTACTAAATAGTTTTTATTTTTTGATTAAATTTTATATCTAATTTTTGAAAATTGGCACCTTTCATTTTCATCCTAAATAATTATTAATTCACTCCACCCATGAACCAAGCGAAAAAGCTACCCCTTTATTTAATAATTTCCCATCCTAATAAAACCATTGCGATGCAACCAAAATAACATTTAATAATAATTAAATTTTTGTCAATTTAAGCGCCCTTGTAGGAGCATTTAATTTAGATCCACAATTATTTTTGGATTTTGGAATACTTTGATGATCTATTTCACATTCAATTATTTCACAATCAAAATTTATATCTTTAGCTAAATTAAGAATCCTTTTTTCTAAGCTCTCCACACTATACAATCTACAAAAATGCCCACCTGCATCTCCTCCAGGAAGAGTAGCCGTAGAATCAAAAATTAAATTAGATTTTTTAATACCAAAAAAAACGAGAAGTTTAAATCTTCTTTTTTTAAATGTATTTTTAATTCTTTTTAAAATTACTATTTTTTTTAATTGATTATAAATCTTACTATTTTTAATAATAGACTTAATACTAACTCCTTTATTGATACTATCTTATTTCATTTTATATAGTTTAAAATCAAGAAAATAATTATTTAATATAAATAAAAAAGCCTCTTAAACAAGAGGCCTTTTTATTCTTAATTTGGTTTCGGATATGCTATCTATCCTCTTCCTCTTTTCATTGGAGCGCAAGAAACATCACCATCTTTATCTACAAAATATAGATAACCTGACTTTCTTGTAACATTAGCATCAGCAACTTTTTCTTTGTTTCCACCTTTGTTGCTTCCTCTTGCCATTTGAGATCTCCAAACGTTTCCATCTTTACCTAAATAGTAAAGCCATCCACTTTCTTTTTTCACTCCGCATGTTGATACTTTTTCAGCCATTTTTATCTCCTTCTGGTTATTGATTTTACTTAATAAATATTACTATACAACATCTTACGCCCTAATAATAATGTTTTCTCGTCAATAAAACAAAGAGTTTTAGCTTGAAAAGCTAAAAAAAACCTTTAAATAGTTGAAAAATGAGTAAAAATAGTCACATTTTAGATAAAAAATAAATTTCTTGTTAGAGAATTATATAAAAAAGCAATTAAATCAAACAAAAATAATACAAATTCTATAACTTTATACTAGGATTGTAAGTTTGCCTACTATTATATCAATCTATTTTTCTCAAACTCTTTCATGGTCCTTACAAATTCTTCAAGATTTGTGCATTTAAAAAAATCTGATGTAATAATGTTATCCTTAATTGATATGGTTTCTTTATATCCATAATGATGTCCTGGATATATTTTAGTATCTAAATGAAGTTTAAATATCTTGTTGTATAAGCTGTTGTAAAGCTCCTTAATATTACTTTTTCTTCCTATTGTTCTTCCTGGTCTTCCAACAAACAATGTATCTCCTGTAAATATTATAGAATCATGTTTTACCCAGTAGCACATGCTATCAGGAAAGTGGCCTGGGGTATGAATACAAATCAGAATCTGATTTCCAAGTGAAATACAGTCCATATCTTCTACACCAATAAAGTTGTCTAATCCATCTTTTTCAAGGTTTTTAAAACCTACAACTTTAATAGTAGAATTTAATTTGTAATAGTCATCTAAGAATGCAATGTGATCATGATGAGTGTGCGTTATGAATATTTTATTGAGTGTTAAATCATATTTTTCAATAGTCTCAAAAATTGGGGTCACTTCTACAGCTGGGTCAATAACAGCGCACAACCTAGTATCTGGACACCATACAAGGTAGCTAAAGTTTTTATCAAAGCCACCTATAAAACTTTTAACTTCCATTGTAACTGAAAAATTTGCTGAAGAATTTTATCATTTTGTTGATTTCTTTTATCTTAAAGAAAATACCTTTATTAGTTGAAATTTCCTTATGTTCATATAGATAAGAAATAAATAGATCGCTTTTTTTTATATCTTCATTTAGTGATAGGGACTCAGTATAAGGCACCATTGAATCGTTGGCCCCATGCATTATAAATACTTTATGATCAACTTCTTTGCACCATTCCCTAGGTGATATTTCTTTGATCTGATTTTTACATTGATCCACAATTATTTTAACTATTCGATCTATTTCTTCATTTCTATCAGCATTTAAAGCTGCTCTAACAGTCTTTTGTTTATCCGCATCAAGTGTTAAAATCAAATTTTCGGCTTGATCAAACTCATCCTTGATCCTATGATTAAGAATTTTTCTCATAATACTGGTATCATACCCAACATTGATTGAGCCTAGGTAGTTATGTAGAAGAACAATTATTCCCCAGGGGTTGGGCTTTATATTGTATGATTTGCTACCTACATTTATCTTTCCAGACAGCAAATATTCAAGACAGGTATCAAGGTCATATGGAGAACCATATATCATAATCGACTTTGGCCTGGGTGAATAGAACTGCTTATCCATGCTTGCCTTTAACAGTAGAGAGCCTCCATAGCTTAGTCCTAGTATTGATATATTATCTATCTTTGTTTCAGGCCTTTTTAATATCTCACTATAGGCCCTTTTAAACCAATCAATGTTTTCACTTGAAATGTTTAAATTCTTCAGTGGGGGAATTCTTGGAATAAAAACAACATAGCCAAGACTTGAAATAATTTTTCCAAGCATAATCATTGCGGGGTGCTCTTCAGCATATGGTGATGCACCTGGATACATTATACATGTTTTTTTAACTACTTTATCTGTTGGCTTAAATATTCTAAGTGGAGTATCCTCACCATTAAAACCTTTATAGGTTTCATCCAATATATCCACGTTGTAGGTTTTTTTATCCTGATAGCCAATTAAGCGTATAGTATATATGAGTGATGTAAGATAGCTTTTTAGTGACATTTATTTACCTATTAAGGTTCCTGCACCAAACTGATAAACTAATATACTACCATGGTATCCACATTCAATTGACAAATAAGCAAGGTAGGCAGATACAGCAATTAGCATCGGCTTTTTTAACTTTTGTTTAAAAAATAGATAAATCAAAATTAAGCTAGATAAGATTGAAGACCATACTAAGTAATTCCCGAGCTCTTGATGTCTTGAAAGCGAAATAGCTATATCTTGAATCTTTGATGCTTGAACCTCAGCTGCGTTTCCAGTATATGCGCTAATAAGAGTCATAATAGATCCAGTTGCTATGACTACAATTATGTAAAATTTAGATATACGATCTACAAAAATAGAGCTACATGATAACATCAAAGCAAAAACATTCAATGCAATTGGGAAGTGTACAAAAAATGGATGAAATTCTATCATTTATAAAGTTACTATTATAATCTATCTTATATATTAGATAATTAATAGGACAAAGAAATAGATTTTTCCCTAAAAAAATAACCTCACTCTAAAATAAGAGTGAGGTTATTGTAGCCCGTAGGGGAATCGAACCCCTGTTACAGAGATGAAAACCCTGGGTCCTAACCACTAGACGAACGGGCCATCAAGCACATAAATTTATTGATTAGATCAATTAAATAACAAAATATTTTTTTAAAATATACATTAAAAATATTCTCTCGTTAGAGACTCTCATCTTTATATTCTAATTAATATGTTGTTTTTATTCAAAATTAAGATGGCTTTCAATAAATTAATTAGTATAAAATAATTAACGTTTGAGATAGAATACATCAAACTATATGGATCCAACAAACAATATAATACATCTTACTAGAGCTACCGATAATAATAGTTGGGATATAATTGAAAGTTTTTTCCAAAAAAACCAAAGTTCAGATCTTAATGGGCTAGTTAATTTTATTAATAATTTTGATATTGATATTACTACTGACTCGAGTATCCTTGAGAGCTATTTAACAGATTGGGCAAATAATAAAGGTGAGGCTATTGGGTTGTGCAGGCCAAAAAATGCTAATGAGTGTGGCATAATTATTAGATGCTTTTACAAGTACAAAATGCCTTACACACTTTGTGCGGGCCAAACAGCACTAACTGGGAGCTCGTGTCCATCTGGCGGCTTTGTAGTTAGCCTAGAGAAGATGCGATTTCCTTCAGTTAAAGTAGATTTAGATCTAAATACAATTGACTCACCAGTTGGAATTTATCTAGAAGACCTTCGTACCCAAGTTCAAGAACAGTCAAAGGGCCGCCTTATATATCCTGTTGATCCAACAAGCAGGAACGAGGCTATGGTTGGTGGAACTATATCCTGTAACGCTTCAGGCTTTGTTCCCGGACAAGCTGGATCTACCAGGTACTGGGTTGAGGGCATAGAATTTATTTTTCCTAATGGATATGGTTTTTTTGC
>NHIV01000052.1 GCA_002170735.1 bacterium TMED198
CGCCTTCCGATCTAGTCATTATCTGCGCACTATGACCATCAGGAGCAGAGTAATCAATACTCAACTCTATTGGATCGTAACCTTGCAAAATTCCACCAGCAGATATATCTCCAAATGTTGTGTTTGATGAACCATTAAATGAAACATAAGGATCATCAGAAGAAATGTTAGCAACTACATTATCAGCAGATTCAACTCCTACATTTTCAGCCCAAATAGTTAGAGTAATAGTTTCTCCATTGTTAACCATTCCATCATTTGAAGAATCGGATATAATTTCATACCCACCATTAATCACATATGGCCCTTCAGGAGCAATTACCATAATAGACGTTTCATAAGCATAGGCATTAAATGAACTTACAACAAGATCCAACTCACCTGGAGTATTGGCCGCATCGCCCAATTCTAAAACTGCAACTCCTCCACTTGAATAAGCAGAAGACAAAAGTTCGCCATTTTTTGATAGAGCAACCAAACTACCATTATCACCTGTATCAACAACGAACTCAGTTTGACCAATTAATATTGTACCCTCATATGAAGGGGATGTAGTTATAGGGTCATCAGTTCTTACTAACAAAGAAGGATCTCCAAATAGGTGCCAGTAAGAAGACTCACTCTCACCACTAGATCCATAACTATCAACCATTTTCATGCAAGAATTATAAAACAAGCCACCGTAAGTTCTCTTGATGTTATTGATATATGACTCAACTAAAATATCATTAAACTCATCTTGTCCTTCCATTGGCTGCGCCCACTGCTGATTAACGGTTGAAGCCGACATAGCAACAGCACCAGAAGGCTGACCATTATGTGTTGCCCTCAGCCACGCCTCAGCGAAACAAGTACCTTGGTCAAACGCACCATTAACGCATGCAACTGAAAGTATATAAGGCCAAATGTGCGTGTTTGTCAAAGCATCAACGTTTGAGTTGCTAAACCCAGTTGTTCCCCAAGAGGTATTACTCCCATGGCCTGTATAGTTAATAATACTTCTTCCTTCATTCAATGCAGCTGTAACATCTGATGCACTTCCACCATTTGTGCCATAAATTTGATCTAAATCGTTGTAGCTGAAATCCATAAGCTTTCCTCTTATAAGATCGAGATGCTCCCAATCTCCCTCACCCTCATCACCAATGCCTTGACCTTCATTTGAAGCAACTCCAACTCCATACTTAAATGATCCCACTCCAGATGAAGGAAAGCGTTCGTAATTTATAGTTCTTTCAACTTGAGTCTGTACATGATTAGGGTTCTCAGCAGAAAATCTTCCTACCATGATTTCAGGATAGTAGTCATTCCCTTCAATGTACCCATAGCTTGGATCAGAGGCAGTTCCACTAATTGTTATTGATGGCATCTGAGATATATCTCCAACGAGAAGCAAAAAGGTTAGTCCCTGCTCGTAGTAATAGTTTGAAACATAATTATCAATTGAACTTGAAGAACTTCCTATTTCTGATAAAGGTACCATTTCAGTTGGAATGCCTTTGGTGTTTTTCCAGTCTACAAATGGCTGCATATCAGATAAGAATGCATCATTACATATAACTAGCATATTTCCTTGCTCACTTAAAACATCATACCTTGACTGCTCAAAATTAATAAACTGTTTTTCATAGATTCTTTTAAACTCAGATACAATTTTCTTTTCAGATTGACTTGCATTTAAGGTTGATCGCCTGTTTGAATTCAGACTATAAACTTCTACAGTAATATTTGTATAAACCCTTAACACCTTTTTCTTAGGGTTATACTGAAAAGGGTAAGCAACAACTACCTGACCTTTGTAGTCTCTAAGAACAAAAGGATCCCTTAATGATGCCAGTTCCCCTGGAAAAAACTGATCTTGTTCATAGGCTGGAGAGTACTCATAGGCAACGGTAGATGGATCAATATTTCTTGTTAAGCTTCCTTTGGAAGGGGCTAGATTGATATTTTCATATTCTACATAATCTGATGAAACAACCCTAAATGTCATATCTGCATCATCTGGTATAATTATAGATTGAGTTAGCTTCTGAATATCTGGATTACCTTTAGATAGTAGAGGAGTGCCTTCTTCAACATCAATATAATGAGAAGTTCCATTAGGGGTTTCTACTTTTATTAAATTAAATCCTTCAACAGAAAACTCTAAAACTGTTTTTTCAATATCTGAACTTAGCATATCAACCTTTGCATCAGTCTCAGATTGAGATTGGATTCCAATCCAATTTGATGAAAAACTTAATCCTAATAATAAAATTAAACTTATTAAACTTATTTGCATAAAATATACCCCTTATAAAATTTAGTTCATACCTTTACGAATATATGAATATAATAAACCATATTGCAATCAATTTACAACATGTTACACTTGATAATTTATTCAGATTATTACTTTATTTTTTTGATTTGAATCACGTTCACTATGCACAGATAAAGCTATGCAACAAAATTGAAATCGATTAATTTAAAAGGCAGATTTCTTTAAGATTTAATACTTATTTCTCTTTCTTTTCAAATGAGTCAAACATTACAGATTTTCTAAGATTGGTATAGAACCTTCTGTGATCCTTAAATAACTGTTCAATGCTTGAAACTAACTCAAGCGTTTCATCCTTTAGGTATGCCTTGGTGTTGTCATCCAGGTCTTTGCTATCATCAATAGACTTCATTCCTTCCTTAAGTGAATCTATAGAATCTTCAAGACTCTTTAAAAATGTTGCTTCATTTTCAAGTAGCTTCTGCATTAAACTTCTCTATCTACTTTTTAGCTTTGGATGTAGTTTTTTTAGCTGCGGCTTTCTTGGAAGTAGCCTTCTTAGTAGCAGCCTTCTTAGCAGGAGCTTTCTTAACAGCAGTCTTCTTGGCAGGAGCTTTCTTCGTTGCGACTTTCTTATCTGCAACCTCTTCAACCAACTTCTTTTCAACCTTAACTGGTTTCTTTTTTACTTTCAAAAGAGAAGCTTGATTTATAGCCTTTAGCCGTTGTTGATTTTTTCTTCCTTTTCTCTTTGCTGCTTTTTGTTTTTTATTCATTAAATCTCCTATATATGAAGCAAAATGTAACAAAGAATATCCATTTGATACCATAGTTAATAATAGTTACTGGTTAAATTTCAATCTATACAGTCGGTGCTATAGTTAAGTCCATCATCAGGCCTATCAAGAAATACATAAAAATACTTTGAATAGGTTGAGCTAAAGAGTCCATAACCTTCATCAAAGTTTGACGTTCCCATAACAAATGGATTAACAATACTTAGACCAGACAAATAGTCTACATAAGCTTGGTCAGTTAGCTGAACCTGAATCAACTGCAGCCCGTAGTAGTGAAAATATAGCCACATATAAGATAATGGCGAGCGCTGAGCTGTCCAAACAAATGGATTATCAAGGTATGGCCTATTTTGATCATCTCTCTTTATTTGATCTCTAAAAAATGCTTTATATGCGAAAGAAGTATCATAGATTGCATTTGAATATGTAAATCCCCACTGTTCATCACTGTTGTAATCAAAAAAGGTCTCAGAGTTCTCATTTAGGACTCCATCACTATTGACATCAGAAAAAGGCTCCTTACATTCCTTTAAGTAATTAGTCTCTATTGACTGAAAAAAATCTAAAGGACTATCAGGAATATCAAAACCAAGTGCATAAGTAAGAGTTCTAATTGCAGTCTCTCCATCAATAAACTCTATTGGCTGGCCTTGCACATCATTAATATCAAGGTAAAAATAGGGAGCAGACCAAAAACCTTGGGTATAACAACCTGTTTTGTTGTATTTAACCGTATCAATACTATCAAAATCTGGCATAAAACTATCCAACACATTATCAGTTTTAATTGCCTTTACATTAACGAGATCTTGAATATCATCATTGTCACAGTAGCCATAGTAGGTATTTGCTGATGATCCAAGTGTAAAATCTACTGGTGTTGTTGTTTCAGCAATGACATCATCGCTAATAAGGCCATGTCCCGGTGCTGAAACTGTTAATCTGTACTTTGTATTTGGAAGTATATCAGGATCCTCATCAAATTTATAGTAGGGCCTTACATTATCATCTTCATTACTGAAACCAGAAAAACCCTCAACATACCAGCATGTTGAACAGTCACCACAAGTAACACCATCACAGGCTGTATCGCCAACCTGCTCAAGCCTAACAGTTGCATCATCAATATAAAGTTCATCAACACTAGATCCATAGTCTAGCCTAGCAGACCTACTAATATAAATAGGATCCATCTCAAGCGCATTAACGTTTATATTGGCAAAAACAACCATCCTGTCTCCATCATAGGTTGTCTGAGTAGTTGGAACCTCGCATGACAGAAGTATTAATAATAGCAGTAGAATCGACATTAAAACTCAATCCTAAATCCCGCAACTGGAATAATTTGATTAAATAAAATGAAAGATCTTCTTTCAAACTGTCCTTCATCTGGCTCATCAACGTTGGGCTCTCCAACATCAGCCTGCTTATTATCTGCACACTGAGGGCAATCATCTGAGCCTATATCATCTGTTGCTGGATCCCAGTCTCCATCATCATCTAAACCGTTGTATGGATCTCCAACGCTATAAAAATACTGCTGAACATTATTCTTATTGTTATATGCATTAATAAGCTGAACAAAGTACTCTGTTTCATAGCCAAACAAAGAGCTTCTATATGTTAGATTCATATCAAGCCTATGATAATCAGGCAGNCTCCCTTCATTCTTAAAGCCTGGAATAGTTTCAAGGATAGGATCAGGCTCACCTGAAATCTGCTGAATATAAAAACCATTCATGGGTGTATATGCCTGACCGGATTGATAGGTCCACTTCCAACTAAGATCCCACCTATCTCTAAACTTCCAAGAACCCACAAGATTTAGAACATGCCTTCTATCCCAGTTTGTATAATATAAATCATCCTGAAATGTTTTTGTAGAATGGCTCCACGTATAGGATAGCCAACCTGTAAGATTTCCCTTTTTCTTTTGAAAAAATGCTTCTATGCCCCAAGCCTCTCCATTACCTGTATCTAGCAATGATCCAATAGATGAATAGTCAACGTCTCCATCAAAAGCAGATCTATTATCTACAAAAGTAAGGGTATTGTAAATATCCTTATAATAAAAATCAAATTGATACTTGTAAGAATCATTGATAAACTGCTCGTAGCCTATTATAAAGTGATTGGAACTCGCTGATTCAACAGATTCATCATTGCAAAGCCAGAAGTCAATAATTGGAGAGTTGTAGTCATCCTGAACACTCTGCATAAACTGATGATATTCACCAACTGAGAAATTAATAAACTGATCAGTTGCAACAACGGCTTTAACTCCAAGCCTTAGCTCAGGGTAAAACTTTTCCTTCATCTTATTATAGTAATTAAATCTTATACCTGGTTCAACTATCAATCTATCATTTAAGGTGACCCATTTTAATTTAATGAATGAAGATAAATCTGTAGGAGTCTGTTCGTATCTGAAGACTTCAGCNTCATTAAAGGTTTCAAGATAGTCGAGATTAAGCTTCTTTAGTTGGCCTCCAAACTTTAATGTGTAACTATTATTTAAGTAGTACTGAAAGCTAGCAGTTAATGAGTTATCTCTTATTACATTATCGCTATTTGAACCTGAATCTCCACCAAGAGAGCTATAAATGTAAAAGGTACTTGTGGCAAGCATAAANTTTCCAATAAGTTGCTCATTAAAAAGTTTTCTATATTTTGAACTAAAAGTACGGTTTCCCCAATAAATATTCAGCCCAAAGTCTGGCCACTGCAAGTCATCTCGACCTGAGTAAAAGCTAAAATTAATTCTATCTTTTTTAGTTAAGTCCGTAAAGGCATGTCCCTGCAGGTCGTAGAAATAGTATGGAATTTCTTCTCCAATTAATTCAGCAAATTTATCGATATAAGTCCTTCTTCCTGATATAACCCATGCTCCATTACCTAGCGGCAAAGGACCTTCCCATGTTGTTTGAGAAGAAATCAAAGAAAGAGAAGCGTTTCCATGCACTTCTTTTCTGTTACCTTCGCGACTAACTACGTTCAGAACAGAGCTCAACCTTCCACCATAGTCTGCATTGAAACCACCTTTTATAAGCTCAGCCTCCTTAAGACCATCAACAATAAAATTTGAAAATACACCACCTAGATGGGAGGGATTGTAAACTGTAATTCCATCCAAAAGAATAAGATTCTGATCGGTGTTGCCTCCACGGACAATTAAACCAGTGCTAAACTCAGAGGCCGTCAAAACCCCAGGAAGAGTTTGCAATGTTCTAAAGATATCTGCTTCACCAACAGATGGAAGATTTCTTAGTGCCATTGGGTTTAGCTTGATTTGACTGTACTGAATCTGCTTCTGACGGACTGACTTTTCAGCGGACACATTAATACCATCAGCTTCCAAAGTTCTTGGCTCTAACTCAACATTATACTCAATCTTTGAATTGATAAATGTCATATTTTTTTCTATTGATTTATATCCTATGTATGATACAAAAACAGTTACAGAATCAGATCCTACATCAACAATAGCATAATAACCATTAATATCTGTGGAAATACCTTGCTCAGTTTCTTTTAAGTAAATGTTTGCACCTATAAGAGCCTCACCTGACTTGGAGTCAGTAATAAAACCAGATATAATTTTTTGTTGCGAAAACAAAGCTGTAGCTAAAATTGAAAAGACTAAAAAATATTTTATTTTAATATACAAATGAATAAATCCTATTTAATTAATTGTTCTATCTTATCAGACATAGGCTTGGTACCTGCATCAAAAAGCTGAACTAACTTACCATCTCTACTTACAAAATATTTATTAAAATTCCAGCTAGGACTCTTATCGTTCCAGCCATTTAGTTTTTTATCGCTGAGCCATTGATAGAGCGGGTGCTGACCTTTGCCTTTTACAATGATCTTTTCAAAAAGAGGAAACTCAATTCTATAATTGCTTTCGCAGAAAAGCTTTATCTCTTCGTTTGATCCAGGCTCTTGTCTTAAAAAATCATTTGAAGGAAAACCTAGAACTATGAGGCTATCTTTATGTTTTTCATATAGACTTTGTAATCCTTTATACTGTTTTGTATAGCCACAGCGAGATGCAACATTAACAATAAGCATATTCTTGCCTTTGTATTTTTCAAGGATAATTTTCTCACCATCAATGCTAGTAACTGGAATATCATATATTGACTTTGGAAAATTTTCATAATCAATTTCATCCCTAGAAGACCAAAAACCAGACGCATAAAAAACTGAAAGCACAACTAATACTGCGAACAAAATATAAATAAACTTCATAAAACCCCTAAACTTATCAATTTAATTTTATGTACACCCGGCAGGATTCGAACCTGCAACCTTCTGATCCGTAGTCAGATGCTCTATCCAGTTGAGCCACGGGTGCGTAGTATACAAAAAAACCTATGCCTAATTTAACTTAAACGCGCAATACGTGCAAATAAATATTAATTTTAAATTAAAAAACTTTAATCTTCTATCCACTAAACTTTCCCATAAAATGTATAAGATTGTTTTTTTGATCTGAAATAATAAATATAAACGGTCTATTTGCCTTAAACTCTTTTCTCTTTTTTTTAGCTGTTGTCTTAACTCTAATCACAACAGCTGTTGCAGAGCTAGCCTCAACCCCTTCCTCATCAAGACTTAGAGTTGATTGATGCAGCACATCGCTTATTGTTAGATCGTTTTCATCTCTAATATTTGAAAAATTTGCTTTTCCATCTATGAAAGCCTGATTGACTCCCATTGAAATCAGATGATCCTTCAGGCTGATACTATAATCAAGATTGATTTTAGGCATGCTAAAATCAACATCATAAAACTTTGAACTTTTCAAAATCAGATTAAAGTAACTAATATCAAGGTTAGATTCAACATAACGCATCATAGTATTACTATTAGGAAGAATAACGGTGAAAAGCAAACTGTCTTCAAGTTCTAATGAGATAGATTTTAAGTGGCCATCTTCAAAAAAAATCATTCTATCTCTTAAGTGCATTGTTGGAAGCTTAATAGTGCCATTTAAAAGAAAAAAATCTTTACTAGCTGTCTTTGAGCGTTCAAAAGCTTTTTTCCAATTTGACAACATATACAAAGCATTTACGAGAACCAATCTAGTTCTTCTAGAAATATCATTAGGTTTAAGAAGACTTTGCACTTTGTTATTAGTACTTTCAGCAATCCAACTATTGATTTTTAATCTAGATTTGTTAGGATATTCAGAAAAGTTTGCTCTCAAAACCTCATTTTCAAAAAAAAATGAAAGAGAACTTAAATATGTATCTTTTATTCTGTATTCTTCCTGTAACCAAACTGAGTTAGCTTGAAGTATAGATGGAGAACTTGAAACAAAAAAGTCAGCTGGCATATTAGGAATATGATCAATAGATAGAACTTCAAGAATCTCCTTCTTAGTTCCATTTCCCGCTCCAAGGCATGCCATAAACAATGCGCTGTAAATACTAGATGGAGACACAACAAAACTTATCGAATCTTTCTTTTCTAACTCTTTATATAAACTAAAAGCAAAATTTCCTACTTTATCGCTAGATATTGATGTTGACAATAAAACAAGAACGCATAAAATATTTTTTTTCATAAAAAAAGCAAGGCTGAAACAGCCTTGCTTTAAGTTGTCATGTAATTTAATGTTGTTTATTTAACGAGTAATGCCTTCATTGTTTTGACATTCTTTCCCGATGAAAGTCTTACATAGTAAACACCTGAAGGAAGGGCTGAGGCGTCCCATCTGTAGCTATGTTCACCAATGGTTTGAAAGCCATCAAAAATAACAGAAACCTCTTGGCCCATCACATTGTATGCAGAAAGCCTAACGTATCCATCAGATGGAACAGTAAAATCAATTTCTGTTGTTGGGTTAAACGGGTTTGGATAGACCTTTGTGAGATTGAAATCATACGCACCTGTCTTATAAACATTACCAAAAGCAGACCTCGACAATTCTATTTCTTTTCCGGATCGCGAAGAAATTATAAGCTCTATATCTTCAACATTTAAGCTTGCGCCACCTTCAATAACAACTTCAGATTTTCTGCTATCAAATGCATTGTTAAACTTAGAAAAGCCAACAAACCTCACAATGCCATCATTATAGCTGGATAGCTTCTCAATGTGGCTGTTATCTTTAATTCTAATGGAATTATCTAAATCACTTTCAAAAACAAGCTGAAGTCCTGAAAAATCTATCTTAGAATCAATATTAATAATCAAATCGGATCCTGCAACACTAAAATCAGCTGTAGCTCTTCCAACTTGATCAGTATCATCCCTTCCAACTGAAAGAACTATATTTATAGTCTGTATTATATCTGTAATATTTATAACACCATTACTATCAAGATCTGAATCTGCAAGCTCGCAATCAGTATATTGGTCAGTAGCAGAATACCCACCAGCCAAAACCGCGTTTACAATTAGGACTACATCAAGAATATCATGCACGAGATCATCGTTTGGATCGCCTGCAAGGTTATGGCAATCATCGCAAGCATCACCTAGAGAATCTTCATCAGAATCTGCTTGATCTGGGTTTGAATCGTTTGGACAATTGTCGTAATCGTTTTCAACCCCATCATCATCCAAATCAAGGTTGTCCTCACACAAGCTGCCACAGTTTTCAAGCATTTGGTCTAGATAATAGGTACCTTGGAAATAACTTGTTCCAATAGACTGCTTGTAAACTGTCATGGTATGGTCTATCCATACATCAGCAGGTACATAGTTATCAGTTGTAAACAAGTTCCAAAAGACAAAGTTCCCTGTTGTTATAAGTTGATCATGGTAGTTACTGGCGTTGTCCCAGGTAGAGCAGCTGTAGGGCTGGCCTGGCTCACTAAGCTCTGTGAACCATACTACATGCGAGTTGTCTGAGTAGTCGTAAGATATTTGTTCCATACTCCCGATGGAACTGTAGCAACTGCCTCACCATGAGGCCGACATATCGATACCAATAACGTGGTAATTCCCTCCATTAGTAGCCCCATTAAAATCAGCCAACCTTAAAGTAGAATTGTTTGCATAACCCTCTCCACCGCTGCATACAGTAACTCCCTGATTTTGATGTTGAGCATTAACAACGTCACCAACAGAGTAATACTGCGCTAGAGATAGTGAAAGAAAAACAGCTATAGTTAAAATATTTTTTAAAACCTTCATAACATCCCCTATTTAAATGTCTAAGATACAAATTATAATTACATCAATTTAAAAAAATAATTTTTAAATTGCCATTAGAAAAGTATTTAATTTTGTAACAAGCAAATAGCTACATATCATCCAAGGCTTGCTGGATGTAGTAAACCAACTGAGACTCGTTGCAGGATGAAAATAGCTTTCTCACAACCATTTGATGATCGATAACAGCTAATATTGGATAACTCGTAGAAGAACTTTCTCTGAATAAGCTAAATAAATCTGCGCCACTACCATCATCAACTACAATAGGAGATACTGTTGTGGAGTTACATCCCTCATCCCCTTGATTGCAGTCTTGGCCTTCACTATTTTCAAAAAATGTATATTGCGAATAACCCTCACCCCAATCTTGGCAGGTTAAAGGCTGGCCGAGATCATCTATGTTTGTAACCAACACAAACTCTTCATCTTCAAATCTCTTTTCAATGCTAGCCATATTCCCGATGGCATCAAAGCACGGGCCTCACCAAGATGCGGACATCTCAAGAAGAATAACTTTTCCTTTTAAGTCTGATAGAGTCGAATAATCATGGCTCGCCAAAAAATCATCTGTGCCTGTGCAAAGACTAAAATCGACAGCTTGCTGATCGGTATCACTTATTAAACACCCCTCCTTGTAGTACCCAAAATTTTCCATACAATCAGGATCTCCTGAAAAGGTGTTATCTTGCAACACAGACTCATCTCCTCCGCAACCAAGAAGAAGAAGAAGGAATGAAGCAAACGTAAAATAATTTCTCATAATTATATTCCTCATAATTTATCTATAATTAAAAATTTGTCCTTAAACTTAGTTTAACCCCATTGTCAAAGTCTGGCTGCTGCGCACAAACTCCATTAGCACAAATCAAGCCCCCTTTCTGAGAACCATAAAAAATAGAGACCATGGAGCTCGAATTGAACTTCCATGCCAAATTTGTTCCAAGCCAAAAATTATAATCCTGAAGATCTTTACTTTCCATATCACAGAAAAGGCTTAAATGCCAATTCAAGTAGTTAAAAGTTGTTGAAATATAATGCGTTTCTGTATTTATTAATACGTTTTTCAGTTCTTGCAATGATTGATATTCGTAGTACAAAACTATCGAACGTTTGTTAAAAAAATCAACTGCAAAATGAGTAGGCAATGTAAAGGACTTAATATTTTTTACGCTTATCTCATGAGAAAAATCTATGCCAACCTTATAGTAAAGTCTTTTGCTGAATATTAAACCATCAGCCTGCAAGAACACCTGCCTGTAGGGCTTAAACTTTAAATTTTCTGGACTATCAAAGTTTTCAGAAAAATAATTTGAAAAAGGCATTTTTTGATCTTTTGAAGGATGAATAAAACTTAGTGCTTCATATTCACTAACTGCAGATGACAAGGATAAATTAAATAGCAGGTTAAAACTATTGGAGAACTTTCTATTAACTTCAATCTGATGGCCTGATTCATTTAAAAAATTTATTTTATGTTGCGTTCTCGAAAGAAGCGGTGAGTTTGTTTCCTTGAATACTGTTGGAGGAGAACTTATAGTTTTAAGTCGCATAGGAGAGTAGTAATCCTTGTACTCATAGGTAACACCATAACTCCCAAACTCTTTATAAATAGATAAATACTTATTTAATCCGGTTTCATATTTATTGAAAGATGCCAACTTCTCATACCTAAATGAAACGAGTTCATAATACACCTCTATATCTTGAAATAAAAAATTATGATTAAAGTCAAATAAATAGTGATCTAGGTTATCTCCATTGCTGTAAAATTCAATTGCATAAGTACCATCATCATCAGCTTGAAATAACCTATCACCTAAATCCCAGGCAAAATAATTTTTTCCAAAATCATCTATGCTATTAATCGTTTTATCATATATTTCCTGATTTTCTCTTAAACCAAATACCTGAAAGTCTCCCAAGGTCTCATTTGAGTACTCAATACCCGCCATATTAACTGTTATGCCAAAGTTCTGATCAGACTGTCTCAGCTCTGTTGAAGTTCTATATTCAAAATTTGAATATCCATTGAGCGTAAACAATGTAACATCATCACTAACACTATACCTAAACTCAGCCCCATTTACAGTATTATCAAAATCAATCACCTCATCGTAGCTAAGCCCTAGAGCCAAGCCCCTACCATAAAGTGCCTCCAAATTACCAATTTTTGCATAAAGGTTATCTGTTTCATATTCCAGAAACAGCCTATTAAAACCAAAAAAAGGGCTATCCTGTTCTCCAAAAACTGGAGGATCACTCCACTCGAAAACTCCAAAAAGATAAACATCTTCATAAAAAAGGTTAACATTGAGAAGGTGTTCATTGTAACCATAGCTGTCATCTATACTTGTAACAGCACCTGAAATTGGACTTTTTTTAATCTCAGATCCCATGCCATACTTCAATTCATAGGAAAAATTATAATCAACTTGACTTAAAAGAACTGAAAAAAAGACTAAACTTATTAAACAAAAATTACTTTTAAACATTTTTTATTTTACTGGAGTTTCTAATTTAGGATTTGGAAGGTCTAAAACTTCTCTTATTTCACTTTCAAGCTGAATTTCATCTCCGGGGTTATAGCCTGTATGAACTTTCATAACAACTCCTTTTGCATCAACAAGGAGAACATAGGGCATTATCCTTCCACCTGACTTTTTAAAAAATTTCATTCTAGGATCACTTAAGACCTTAAAGGAGTATTTTTGAGATTTCATAAATGACTTAACCTTAGACAAACTTCTTGAATTATCAAGATTGATACTTAAAACTTTAAACTTATTTTCTTCATATTTCTTATTAAACACATCTAAGTGCTTCATTTCCTTCTTGCATGGCTCACAAGCTAAATTCCAAAAGTTTATTAGAACTGGACCCTCTTTGTAAAAATCACTTACTTTAAACTTTTTACCTTCAAAGTCTTTTAGCTTTGAATCAGGAACTATGCTTCCAATCTGAGCCACAGAAACCCCTAAAAAAACAATTAAAAAACATGATGCTCTACTCATTTGATCCCCACATTATCTGATAAAGAATTATAGATTTGATCTTCACTCATAAATTTTACAACCATTTTAGTATAATCGCCAAAAATATC
>NHIV01000053.1 GCA_002170735.1 bacterium TMED198
CCTGATGGATCATATGCAAAAGGCAAATAACTTGGAAACCATAGTTCTCCATAGCCTAAACTAATTATTGGGAAAATTAAATCAATTAATCCATCTCCCACATAAACCCCACTTTCCCCAACTAAATCATAATTTTGATCTCTGTTGTCCAATCCAAACATATTGATAAACGATTGACCATTTTCTGCATGGGTTGGTTCATCACCTCCACCTTTGTCATATTTTAATTGAATAGATTCTATGTTTTCCAAGCTAATATTTTGTGATCCCAAATCATATACATTTTTCCACATTAACTGCCATGCTAGATCATTTGACTTTGTTTCACTAACATCTTTAATTAATTTCATTTTTAAAGGAATTGGAGGATCAAAAAAACCATTCTCATAGCCTGAAGGTTCTGTGTATTCTAGGCAACAATTTAAATTTGAAGTATCTTCAACTGAACAATCTAAATCTCCGCTATATTCTAATAATGAATTGTAGTTTGGATCTGTACACTGATCATATACATAGGATTGATCAATCCCTTGAAAAAACTGATTAAATATATCTGCAAGTGGTTTATATATTTCACAATCAGATCCTATATCACAATCTATAATATCAGAATATGAAATAAACTCTGATGTTTCTATATTTTTTATTCCATATTCGTATACTATACCAACAGCGTACTCACGCATTCCCCTTAAACGAATAAAACCAAGTTCTTGATTTACAATAAAATCTTCTCCTTCCGTTAATCTCTCCCAAATTCCTGAAACTTCATCTAAAATAGATTGATCATCTTTATTGAAAAAATAAGCAGTACCAGGAACAAAGTTATATCCAACCTCTCCTCCCTCTACCTTCCTAAATACCTGATAATCACCTGTAAGAACCCAGTTGGAGTTATACTGAAAGGTCAAAGACTCAGAAATTTCATTATTTGGGGGATAAAAATTTTCCATAAAATCATAATCAATATAAAAATATCTATCTTTAACAAATTCATGGTCCTTCAAAATGCGAGCATCTCCACTAGAACCATCATAGCTAAATGATGCAGTCTCTTTTGTAGTCTGTTGTTGAGAAATAATTGAATGCATCTCTATTGGTCCTAATTGATTTACCACTTTAAAACCAAATAAACCATCGCTTTTACCGGAGCCAACACTAACAAACTGTGTCTGAGGAAGTTGTAGGTTAATATTACCCGCTTCAACTTTTTTTAAGATATCATTATCATCCCCTTTAAACTCAATTGTCATATCATTTTCCCATTCAAAACTTGCCTCTGAATCTTGCTTTATTTTTACAAATAATTTTTCACCTATTACTCCATCAATATTGAAATTTTGTTTCTGTTCAATGTCAATATCCCAGTTTTTATTTTCTTGAGAATTAACAGCTATTAACTCTTTATCCTCAAATTGAAGTGAACCATCTATTTTTATGTTTCCATTAATATTAAGCTCAACCTCAGTATCTGCAACTTGGGTGTTAATTAAGCTGACAGATTTTCCTGAGCCCGATCTATTGACATTTGATCTAGTTAAGGAGTTAATAACTTTCTTTTTAAACTCACTTTGATATTTTTCTTTTTTTGCAAACTCAACATAATAATCAATGGGAACAACTAGAGGTGGTTGTAAATCTGTACATTTATAACATAAATCAATATCTTCATTTCTAAATGGTGCAACCTTTTCATATCTATTAAAAAATATTATAGATTCCCCATTATAGCCGGGTTCATGACCTTTTTTTATTTGTCGTATTTTTCTTGTTAGATTAAAAAAAGTTGAATTAAATAAACTATCAGATGTATATAAAGATAATAATTTCTGTTCCTTTATTAAACNAGGAGTATTTGGTCTAATCAAAGAACTATTATAAAATGAAGTTAAATTTTGAACGTACGATCCCTTATCCTTTGAAAATAAAAAACCAAAGAGAACAAGAAATATTACTACTAAACTTTCAAGTCTAAACTTGAAACTATAATTATTTTTAATATATTGTGACACAGTAGTAGCAATCAATCGCTAGGCAGTGTCTCCTGAATTAATATTTATCAATTTGAAGGACTTAGCCAAGATATTCTTCATCTTTTCTATTGCCAATGCCCTGTGAGAAATTTTATTTTTTTGTTCTATCTTCATTTCTGCAAAAGTTTTTCCTATATCCTCTATATAAAATACTGGATCATAACCAAAACCACCAANACCTTTTATTTTTTTTGTTATAANACCTTTTACGTTACCAAAAGCTACAAGTTCCATATTTTTATGCACAAAGGCAATAACAGTTTTAAACTCAGCATTTCTATTCTTTGCTTTTTTCATATCATTCAGTAGTTTGTTTAAATTATCTAAATAAGTACAATTTTCACCTGCATATCTTGCTGTAAATACTCCTGGCTTTCCATTTAGAAAATCTACTTCTAATCCAGTATCATCTGCTAAAGCTGGCAATCCTGTTATTTTGTTGACTTCTCTTGCTTTGATTAAGGCATTTTCTTCAAGAGTAGAGCCATCTTCAATGATTTCTTTAATTTCTGGAAAATCATATAATGATAAAAGCTGTACGTTTAATCCTGATAAAGAATCTTTAAGCTCTTTGCACTTATCTTTATTATGAGTTGCTAAAACTATTTTCATTTTTTAAAATAAATAAATTTTTGATATAGATAATTTATTAACCTTGTTATAAATTAATTGTCATTTATTAATTGATAAAAATTATTTTGGCTTGGTAGCTCAGTTGGTAGAGCAGAGGACTGAAAATCCTTGTGTCGGTGGTTCAATTCCGCCCCGAGCCACATAAAACCCCATCTTTTGATGGGGTTTTTTGTTTCTCATATGTGTGAGCTATTGTAGTAAATAATAGAAACCAATTTTTTAATAAATTTTCCGTATTATAATGGCAATTAACTAAACATAAACTTGAATACCAAAGAAATTATAAATAGCCTGCCTTTTGAAATATCAAGCGAGCTTCATAAAGATATTGACATTGTATATACGCTATCTGATAAGCTTCACATTATTAGAAATTGGATCCAATCTAATCAAACCATCAATCATAAAAAAAGATTGGAGTGGCATCAGCCAATTTTAAAAATATCTAAAAAACACAAACTTTTACAAAATGAAGCAACATCATATTCAAATATCATAAAAATTTATGANAGACTAGGTGAATTTAAAAAATCTCTCAAAACAATTGAAATATCTCAAAAAATATGGATGAAACTATGCTCCAAGGATAAAAAATATTATCATGACCTTATTATTTCATATTGTGATAAAGCAGTAACTCTTCGATTACAAAACAAACTTGACCTAGCATTAAAGGCATTATACAAAGGTTATGAAATAATGAAAATAAATAATATTAATTCTAAAAAAACATTAATTGTTTTATATATGGATTTAGGAGTTGTTTATGAAAAAATACTAGACTATCCAGCTGCATTAAACTTATTTAATGAAACATTGAATCTTATAAAAAAATCAAAAAATTCTAATAATTTTTTTGAGAATCAAGTTCTTTGTCATATAAATATTGGCAATGTACACAAACTTTCTAATGACCTTGATCTTGCTTCAAAGGAATTTGAAAAAGCTATAGATCTTTTAGTTTCAAATGATAAAATTAATCAGCATCTAATTATTGCTAATATCAATTTAGGTCAAACATTAGTTGAACTAAAAAAATATAAAAAAGCTCTTTTAGTTTATAATAATGGTTTAAAAGTGTGTATTCAAATTGGAAGTGATATGGACCTTGGGTTTATTTATACAGTAATAGCAGAGACTTATTTTAAAATGAATGATAAAACAAAGTTTGATAGCTTTATAAACAAAGGGAAAAAGCTAGTAAAAAAATCTTCTTATCCAAATGATTTAGTGTATTTAAATAATGTGCTACACATTGATCATACTTCAAAAAATCAATTTGATAAGGGAATATCATATTTACTAGAATCAGTAAAAATTTGTGAGAAATATAAAATGGATCAGCACTTACTTAGAACCTATACAGCACTTAGCAATGCATATAAAAATATAAATGATACTAAAAATGCTTTGAAGTATTCACAGAACTATATTAATCATCGAAACCTAGTAGACTCAAAACTTTACAAACTATTTCTGAATGAAAAGCAACAAAGTTTAAATAGGATGCAAGAAGAAATAAATATAATAAAGGCTAGAGAAGAAAAGAAGGCATTGGCAATTGAATTGAAATTTAAAAAAAGAGAGTTAATTTCAAAAAAACTACATTCAGTATCAAATCGTGATTTTCTAATGAATGTTTATAAATCTCTAAAAAAAGATTCCAATCTTGAGAAACCTGTAGAAAAAATTCTTAAAAAATTTCAAGATGAAATTGAGTTGTCAACATCCTGGAAAGAATATTTAGATACCTATGAACAAATTCATCCTGATTTTGTTAGCAGCTTAAATAAGCTATCATGCGATCTAAGTTCAACTGAAATTAGAGTTTGTTCTCTCATTCATCTAGGATTAGATAACTATGAAATTTCAAAATTAATGTTTATTTCTAAAAGAAGTATAGAACAGCATCGATATAGAATCAAGAAAAAATTGAATATTGATCAAAATCTAAATGACTTTATTCTTTCTCTATCCTAACTTGTAGAGTTTTTGTCGTAATATATTTTTTCCTTATTATTTTTAGTTTAAGATGAAATTAAAAATTAACTAGGAGAAATATATTATGAAAAACATGAAACTAATCGGGTCTATAGTATTAAGCTTGGGTCTCGTATTTGCAGCTAGAGAGGCAAAGGTTGGACTTCAGAAGTCTGATGACCTTGCTTCAAGCGCTTCTGTTAATCTAGTAGTAACTTCTGATGTTGATGTTCATGGCTTGCAATTTGAAATGAGCTTCAACGCTGATGAGATTGCATTTGTAGGTATTGAAGGTGCAAATGGCGATTTCGTAAAAGCAGAAGAAGTAGAAGCAGGATTAATTAGAGGTTTAGCATTTAGAATGGATGGTGAATCTATTACTAAAGATCTACAAATTAACTTTGAGCCTGTTGCTGATTTTGATGGCACAAGCACGGTTAACTTTGAAGATGTGATAGTAGCAGATGGTAGTGGACAAGAAGTTCCATCATCGTTTGATTCTTTTGAACTAAGTTTTGGTCTTCCAACTGAAACTACTCTAAAGAATAGCTATCCAAATCCATTCAACCCAACAACTGCTATTCCTTATGAATTAGCAACTGAGAGCAATGTTAACATTACTATCTACGATGCAACAGGTAGAGAAGTAGAGAGTCTTGTAAGTGGAATGCAAACTGCTGGTGCTTATAGCATCACATGGGATGCATCAAACCACGCAAGCGGCATGTACTTTGTAAAAATGGCTGCTGACAATCAAGTGCACACTCAAAAGCTAATGCTAGTAAAGTAATTAACTTTACTTTTAAAGAGTTTAAAAAGGCGAATCTTCTTGGTTCGCCTTTTTTTTTAGTAGTTACAAGCTGTAAACAAAATTATCTAGCTACTAAGCTTTAATTCATAATAGCTTATAATCAATGAGAAAACTAAGTTTATATATTATTCTTTATTTATCGTCTTTTTTATTTGGGCAAGTAAGTTTGAATATGTTGCCTAAAAGTTTAGATCTTGATACAAGGGATACATATAGCGTTATATATATGGAAAGCATTGATGTTGATCAGTTGTTGATTGAAGATTCAATTGCACCTTCTAATGTTCCTTATAGATTTGGCTACCCTTTTGAAATTAACTATAATATTCTTGATGTTTGTAGCTGGGAGCATTTTGGTGATGATGGATCAATTTGTAGGGTAAAGTTTATTTCAAGAGATGCATATTCTATGCGAATAATATTTGATAATTTTGTTATTGAAGATGGTAGCATGGTAAGTGTTTATAATGATAATATGAGTGATATTTATGGTGCATATACATCTCAAAATAACAGTGATGATAGTTACTTTTCAACGCCACTTGTAAAAGGTGAATCGATTATTCTTGAGTATTATCAGCCATTAGAATCTCAAGGGCTTTCTGTACTTAATGCTGAGCATATAGTTCATGATTATAAGGATTTCTTAAATTTTTTCTCTAGTACAAGCGATCGTTCATGTGGAGATAATGTTAACTGCCCAGATGCTTCAGCATTTCAAAACCAAGTAAATTCTGTTGCATATATTGAAATAGGATGGGGTATTTGTTCTGGAGGTATGGTTAACAATGTTAGGCAGGATCTTACAAATTACTTTCTAACAGCTGATCATTGTGTTGGGGGTAGCTCTTCCACCATTAGATTTTATTTTAATTACGAAACATCAAGTTGTTCGGGAAGTAGTGCAAGCGCTGGTTCATATGCGTATGGAGCGCAACTAAAGGCACGATCTTATAGTATGGATCCTGACTATGCACTATATAGAATTACAGGAAATGTTCCTAGTTCATGGGGAGTTTATTACGCAGGTTGGAGTCTTCCAGATGGGACAACTGAAGATGTATCTGTAGGAGTTCATCATCCAGGTGGTGCACCAAAGAAGATTAGTTATGCTGAAACACAGGCAATTATGTCTGGTTGGAATGGTCAGGATGAGAATACTCCATATGGTTCACACTATAAGGTTTGGTGGTCAAATGGTGGAATGGAGGGTGGTAGCTCAGGGTCGCCTCTTTTTGATGGTAATGGTAGGGTTCTTGGGCCTCTTTCAGGTGGGCCTGATATAGAATGTGAGAGCTCAAATAATTTTGCACTTTATGGAAGAATTTCAAGATCATGGGATGAGATTAAGCCGTACCTAGATCCAGATAATACAGGAACTACTTGGCTAAACGGCACTTATGTAGAAGTTCAATCTGGATGTACAGATCCAGATGCAACTAACTATAATCCAGATGCAACTATCAATGATGGCAGTTGCATTTACCCTGAGGTTGGATTGGCTACTTTTAGCTTTTACAATGTAACCGGTAACAGCTTTGATATAGTAATGAACAACTCTGTACCAGTATCGGGTGTACAGTTTCAGTTAATTGATACACCGGATGTAATAGATATAACGGGTGCAAACGGAGGATCCTTTGATCAGTATGACTATTCAGTAACTACAAATGAATCTGGAACTATACTTGCTTTTTCTTTTACAGGCGTTGCTATACCTGAAGGTCAGATGCCTGTAACCAATGTTACCTATACAGGAAGCGGTGAAACCGAGATTTGCATTGTAGATGGTATTGTATCAAATCCTGCTGGTGAGGCTCTTACTGTAAACTATGGGAGCTGTGTTGACCTTCTTGCTGGTTCTTTAGGTGATGTTAATCAGGATGGCCTTGTTGATATTCTTGATATAGTGATGATCATTAATATTACGCTTGGAACTCTTGAACCTAGCTCTTCTCAAGAGACTATTGCTGATATAAACTCCGATGGAATTATTAATATACTTGATATTATTATGACCATTAACATTATCATAGAGTAGAGTTTCTGGTTATACCTTTAGTTCTAGATAGATTTTAATCTTAAATTCAGTATGGATATACTTGCACTAGCAACAAATCACTTCTTTATATCAGGTTCGTTGGTAGTAGCCCTTGTGTTGCTTAGCTATGTCGGGACTTCAAAAAAACTCTATCAACTTCTTTATTTTCTTTTGCTCCTCAACTTCTTTTCCTACAACGGCGTTCTTCTTGCAACAGGAACCTACGACTTCAGGGAGCACCTTCCTCTGCATTTGTGCTATGTTACTGAGCTCGGGATACTGGTGTCTCTTGTTCTGAAAAATAAGGCCGTGTATCCGTGGCTTGTTCTAAATGCCTTAGGGGGAGGAATAACGGGATTCACCAACTCCAACATCATAGATGGATCGCAGCTGGTTGAGTATACACATTTGTATTTATCGCACTTTAACCTCCTGCTCTTTTCAGTGATAGCGTATAAGGACAAGATAGTTATTTCAAGAAGTGAATTTATAAAGAGTATTATCCTAAACGCATTTATTTTTAGTGTATCAGTGGTCTTTAACGTTCTTTTCCAGTCAAACTACTGGTTTACTTCTAGGAGGCCGGATGGGGTGAACCTAACCAACATTTTGCCTGATTGGCCCTACTATTTGTTGGGGCTGATTACCATTGGGTTGGCTTCCTACTTTATAACGTTCAAGATTTTTTCAAGAAAAGAATTATTTTAAGAGATCATTGTAATTATAAGTGTCGATCTTTTCAAAGTGATCGATAAAGGTCTTTGAGGAGTCTTTCGTAGCCGTTATAACAGCGATGAAGTTGTTGGGGTTAAACAGGCTTGATGCGGCTTCGTTCACCTGATCAAGATTTACGCGCCAAGAATAATATTTACAAGAAGCACTATATCAAGCACATTGATCGTTCCATCGCCATTAATATCTGATGCAAGCGTCTCAATATCTGATGGATAATCAACTCCAAGAACGAAGTTTATAGATATGACAACATCAAGTATGTTGATCGTTCCATCGAAGTTAAGGTCTCCTACAACAACCGGGCTATCAGACTCTGTTGGTGGAAATACAACCGAGTCAATCCACCCACAGTCGCTGCCTTCAGATACAGATCCGTCCTTGTCAAACTCCCACCTGTAGGTGTGCTCACCTTCTTGGACCTGGTAGGATTCCTGAGACCAATCAATCTCACCGGCCCATGATCCCTTTTCGGTGTTATCAATGAAGAACCTGAGGTAGTCGTAGCTTTCCTCAGATGAAACCTTCTTGTAGAAGCTGATAGAGCCTGAATTGGAGGCTTCCATCGTAATGGAAATAACAGATTGTTGATTATCACTAATGTTGCCTGACCTTGCGCTGTAGCTACCTTCATATGCCTCGTTTTCGGTAACGAACCAATCGCTGCTTCCGCTCATACTCCAATCTAGGCTGCTGAGCCCTGCCGTTTCAAAGTCCTCAGCTTCAAGACCTACAGCTATACCAAAATTTTGTTCCCAGCTGCCTTGGTTGCTGCTGATTGCAAGGTTGAAGTTGATCAAGGTGTTTGATGGACAAGATGGCGATACAGAGAAGGCAAAGGGGTTGTTGCTCGTTCCTTGAGAGTTTTGACTTATATTGGGAAAACTAGAGTAGGAGTTTGTAACGCTAACAAACGGACTTGAGCTTGAAAGCTGGGCAGAAACACCTGTGGCTGTTCCAATACCGATGTTTGATAGGGTTATGAACATGCTTGCTTGATCACCTGAGTTTATAAGTCCTGCATCTTGTGAAACAAAGTCCAGGTATGGCTCCTGTGGTATAGGCTCCATGTTGAAGTCGTGAACAGAAGCGTTGAGATCATCAATGTTGACAGTTACAGTTTGGGAAAAGTATCCATAGGCCTCAGCTGTTACTGTATACGTTCCAGGTGATAATAGTCTGTAATAGTCTCCATGCTGTAGATCTGGATTAATAATTTTATCAATACCATTTACCTTGATGTCTGCGTTCACTGCTTGACCAGTTGAACTGTCCAGTACAAGTCCCTTTAGGCCTGTATGAATCTGTTCAAGATAAACAAGAAGTGGCTCTCTGTGTTGGTTCCAAAGACTTGAAAGTTGGTTGGAGTTTGGCCACTTAGTTTGACTTTGTTCTAAGGTAACATCAAAGTCTTGCTCCCATACATAGTTCCAGTCCTGCATTCCTCCATCTATTGCGTACCACTGTGAACCATTTGTTATACCATTATTAAAACCTCCTTGCTCCATATTAGGATGTGCATCGCTGTAGGCTGTAGAAATATGAACAAACATATCGTCATCTGGACATGCTGAATATGATCCACTGTTAGGTCCATCGTAGGGATAGTTTACAACAAGCGCTCCTGAGTGCATGTTTGCAGATAATACAAAGTTATGGCTCCAGGACCACTCCATTACAGCTCTAGTTTCAGGCTGTCTTCCAGATAATGTATTACTAGGGTCATAAAATTGATCAGGAAAGTCTCTGTTTAAATCAATGTTATTTGCATTATATCTCTGCCCTAACTCAAAACCATCGGGGTTCATTGTAGGCATGATATATATATCTGTATTATTAACAAGAAATGTTGCTCTATCACTGCTTCCATAGTTCTCACACAACCATTCAATTAAATAAAGAGAAAATTCTCTTCCAGGAGTTTCATCCCCATGCATATTTGCAACGTATTTAAATTCTGGTTCAATTTCATTTATTCCTGGATTGTCACTTATTTGCATAACCCAAAGCTCTTTTCCCTGAACGCTTTGACCTATTGACTCTAGTCTTGTTATTGATGGGTAGGAGGCTGCAATATTCTGTAAAAAAGCTGTGAGCTCATTATAATCATGGTACTCAAGCATGGGATTTCTTTGCTCTATGCCTAATTTTTTTAGTTCTTCGTAGTACTGCTTTGCAAGGTTTGGTATAGTAGAAATTGAAAAACCCAGGTTTTTAATTTCTACTTTCTGATCATGCGTTACGAAAGCATGAACATGCTTTTGTGTTCGATGATGATCGATGTCAATACCTATTTTATTTAGTTTATCAAGATCAGAAATATTGTTAAAACCTATTTCAACCATAAATTTATTTTGGTGAGACATAAGTAGGCCAAGAACTAAAAATGTTTGTAGACACAATATATTCAATTTTTTTATCATAAATTAAATTTACATCAATATTGTTATAACAGTGTTGTAAAAAGATGTTACTAAATAGTAGTCGATAAAAATAAAAAATTGTTGTAAAATTTATTGATCAAATATAAAGTTTTACAAAATGATTAAACATCTATATACATTGTTTTTATTATTAGGTTTTTTATTTTCAATTCCTGCAAGTGGTTTAAAGTTTAGTGCTAACCAGCCTGATGGTACAATTTTAGAAATTATTCCAAGGGGAGATGAGTGGCAGGGATGGGTAGAGGTTGAGTCCGGCCACACAATTGCTAAGGACAAGGACGGCTACTGGAAATATATTACTGGCTATAAATCTGGAGCATATCAATTTACAACTATTAGGGCAGACTATAGTCCGCCAAATAATTTAGTTCCTCATATCAAACCTCCTAGGCAGGATATGGACGTTGAGCACAAGCCTATTAATTTAAAAAATTTGAGGTTTACCACCTTCAACGTTCCTTTTCTATTAATTGATTATCCAGATATGCCAAATACATATTCGCAGCAGGAGCTCGATAATGTATTAAACCAAGAAGGTTACACAGGCCCTATGGGCCAAACAGGTAGCTTTCGAGATTTCTATATTGAAAATTCATATGGACAGTTTATTGCAAACTCTGTTACGATTGGATGGTTTACAGCTTCTGAAGATTATCATGTTTATGGAGATGGAGCACCAAATGGATATGCAATGGTTCATGAGATGATTGGCCAGGCCATTGATGAAGCAGAGGCTCAAGGAGTTGATTGGAGTCAGTTTGACAATGATGGAGATGGATACGTTGATGCACTTAATATTATTCATGCAGGACCTGGTGCAGAAGAAGGAAACAGCACCTATGTATGGTCCCACAAGTGGAGCCTCAATCCAAATTATGGTTCTTATGGTGATCAATCTAGATACTATGATGGTGTATGGATAAATAACTATACAATTAACCCCGAGAAGCAAAGTCTTGGTTATGATGGCAATCCAGGTATTGTTCACATAGGGGTAATATCTCATGAGTTTGGCCATGCACTTGGTCTGCCAGATCTCTATGATATAGATTATTCATCTAATGGTATAGGAACTTGGGGGCTGATGTCAGGAGGATCTTGGGGAGGAAATGGCTCATCTCCATGGTACCCATCACACTACTGTGCATGGTCAAAGGTAACCCTTGGCTGGGTTGATCCTATTGACATTGATGATCCACAGATTACGATATCTGACATTGAAAATGTAGAGTTTACTCCTCTTATATATAGAATGAAGGGATACCAAGATGGAAGTGAATACTTCCTTTTTGAGAATAGACAAAGGGTTGGATTCGATCAAACTATAAAACAAACTGGTATGTTGGTATGGCATATAGATGAAAGCATAGGTGGCTATTCAAACAATGACAATACAAATGACTGGCACAGAAGAGTTGATGTAGAACAGGCAGATGGTACATATGGGCTTAACAATGGCTATAATGACGGCGACAGTGGAGACCCATGGCCAGGGAGCTCTGGAAACATGTCCTTTAGCTATGATACTACTCCAAATTCAAGGTACTACACTGGTGAATCTTCAGGGGTTACAGTTAAGGATATCACCGAGAATAATGGGCTTGTATCAGCTACGTTTAGGATGCTACCCAATATGGTTCAGGATGAAATAATATTTTTAGAAAATACAGGAGATGGGGATGGGATTCCAAACCCTGGTGAAGAGGGTAATTTGTCAATTGATATTTATAACCCCTCGCCATATTTGATTAGCGATTTAAGTGGTGTATTATTTATGAATGATAGCTATATCAATCCACTTGATGAACAAATCTCTTTTTCAGATTCTCAGCCATATGATTCTGCATCAGGACTTTCAGATGTTATTGTTTCAATTTCACCAGAAGCTCCACTTGGTGAGCATACAGTTGGTTTGCAGCTATTTGGAATAATAGATGGAGAAGACTTCTATCAGGAGCTTAGCATTGCTTTTACTGTTTCAATTGATCAGCTTGGGTTCCCACAGGATCTTGTAGATGAAAATGAAAATTTAGATTTTAGAACGATACTTACATCTCCTTCCATGGGAGATATAAACTCCGATAGTATACAGGACATCATTGTTGGCGATAATACAGGACTAGTAAGTGTATATGATGTATTAGGAAATGAATTAATCAATCATATTTGGCCTTTTGATGTAGGAAGTAAGGTGTATGCATCCCCCTCTATTGCTGACATGGATAGAGATAGTTACG
>NHIV01000054.1 GCA_002170735.1 bacterium TMED198
TCTTTGCAAGTCCATCATTTGCAATAACTAAATCAAACTGCGTTGTTGGGTTAAATGGATTGGGATAAGCATCAGACATTGAAAAACGATCAATATTAATAATCTCAGCTTTTAGGCCACTGCCATTCCAGTCAGACATCAAAACATTGGAAATATCTATCGTACCCTTGTAGTCAAATAGCTTTGTACCACTGTGGCCTGATTTTTTTAAGTCGATAAGAATAATTTTATTTTCACTGTACTCTACTAGCCATCCATCAGGGATTGAGCTCTCAACGATTTCAAAGTTTAAACCTGAATAATCAATCTCAAGCCCAGCAACCTGAGCATTTGAATTGAAATGAATGCTTGAATCACTTTTTAATACACTGCCAGTTTCTATCGATTCGTTTGAAGCTTTTCCTAGACCTACAATTATATTTACTGTCTGGACAATATCAAGTATATCAATGGCACCATCTGAGTTTAGATCTGCCGCCAGCAGGTCATCTTCTGCGATTCCTAGTACCATGTTTATGATTAATATTACATCCAATATATTTATAATCAGATCATAGTTTGCATCACCTAGTATGAATTCAGGCTCTACATAAACAGGTGGGAATGTAATTTGATCTATCCAGGCACAATCGCTTCCATCAGATACTGAGCTATCTTTATCAAACTCCCATTTAAAAGTATGATTGCCAGCTGACACCGCAAAGGTTTCTTCTGTCCATCCTAGTTCGCCGGCCCAAGATCCTTTCTCTGATCCATCAACATAGAATCTTAGGTAGTCGTAGCTAGCCTCTGATGATACTTTTTTAAAGAAAGAAATTTCACCATCAATTGTAACATCTAGATTTACTGAAATCGATGAACTTTGGCTATCATTAATATCTCCAGATTTGATACTTCCTGATCCATCAAGTTCATTGGATTCATTTGATTCAATCCAATTGCTGTTTCCCTGAAAGCTCCATTCAAATCCATTGAAGCCATCGGAAAAGTTCTCAGTAATTATTCCAATTGGTAGGCTAAGAGAAACTGTATTAGAGAACTCTTCGTTGTTCAGCATTGTTGTAGTAATGACAAAATCAGCAAGCGAGCCTATTGGAGCGCTTGAACTGATCTGAACAACAACACTTAAGGCTTCTGTGTTATCAATTCCGCTGCTAACTGCACAATCACTTCCACAGTCCCAGTAGTATGCATTTGGGAAGCTTGAGCTAAGTATATTTACGTAAGGACCTCCTTGAATATCAACAATTGGATAGTTTATTGGTGCGCCTCCATTGTTAGATAAATTAATGGAAAGCTCTGATGTAGAGCCTGGTGATAAATTGCCTGAAACACTTTCAACCTCAATTACTGGAGAATAGCCAGTCAGGTTAATATTTTGTTCCCAAGATTCATTTCCTGAATTAATTTGTAATACAAGGTCAATCGGATATTCATTTGGAATATTAGGATTAACCTCAAAGCTGAAGGAGTTGGTTGAAGAAGCAACGGCACCTGAGGCAACCGTTCCAAATGATTCATTTCCATCAACTATGCTTATGTATGGGCAAGTAGTTGACAAACTAGCTGATACACTAGAAGCCGATTCACTACCAAAGTTTTCTAGAGAAACAGATAAATTTACAGGACCGTATTGGCTGAATGTAATTACTTCATCAGCTGTTTCAACGGTATAATCATTCACCGCCATAAATGCACCATCAGCGCTACCAACTTCAACACTTTGTATGTACGGCTGTTTATTCTGAGCTGTGACTGTAATTTGGGCAGGGCCTCCACTATAGATTGGATCAATCTCTAGATCAATAGATCCTGATTCGCCAACTAGTCCAGCTCCATGTAGTACTCCGTCCTTGTAAACTGCTACGTATGAATGAGGATCTGCAGAAATAGTGAATGAGCTTACTCCAACCTGTAGAAAAGGAAGATGGGAAACATTGTTTTCATTTGGAACCCCGTAGTAAGTTGAGAGGGAAGGGTCACCCATAAGGTGATATATTTCCCAGTAGTAATCAGATAGAGAAGCACCTGCTTCTTGTACAGCTAAGTTACCACCAAGCATAAGAGCGCTATTTACCACTGCCCACATATCTTCATTGCCTTCGTGGAAGGTTACATCATATGCTCCTGATCCAGTTTGATTGTAGCTTGGATTGGTAGTTATATTACCAGATCCAACGCCCCACCAATAGTCTTCATCCCAATAGGTAACATCAGATCCTCCAATGTAGCCTATTGCACCCTTGTTTTGAGCTCTGAGTAGAGCCTCTCCAAAGCATTCACCTGTATCAAAAGCATTGGTCAAGCAACAATTTCCTACCATAAGAGGATATTTGCCATTGTTTGTAAGATTGTTCACATCGCTGTTTGTAAAAGATGGGTCTGCCCATCCTTGTTCATATCCATGAGCTGTATAGTTTACATATCCTGCCCCTTGGCTTATATCGGATCTAATTTGGGATGCAGCACTTCCAGATGCAGGATAGAGATATGTATTTGAATATATTCCATGTTCATTATTAAAATAGTATTCAGTCCCATAATTAATTTGTCCATTTCCCCATTGAGATGCAAAGGACCCATCAACTCCTGAGATCATTACAACTTCACCTAGGAAAGAGGGATCAGGCATTTCATATCTCTCATATTGAATAGTTTTATTAACTTGAGCCGTCAACTGAGAAGCCGAGTTTGCAGAGAACCTTCCGTGAAATACTTCAGGCATGAAGTCTCCTGTATAGCTGGCATAGTTTAAATCTGAAACATGCCCACCGCTGGAGTATGAAGCAGGGACTTGACTTACATCTCCTGCTAGCAAAACAAAAGATGGAGGAGAAACTCCATCAGCAGGATTGTTGTAAAGGTCTTTTAAAAAGTTCTCAATTGAGCTTGAAGAGGCTCCAATAGAGTTTGTATAGCCAACAATCACATTGTAACCTTTTTGAGTTTTCCAATCAATAAAGTCACTCAGTGCATTGCTGAAGGAAGCATCAGAAATAATTACATATGTTACTGGATAAGTAATTAGATCATCGCGGTTTAATGGCTCATAATTAGCAAGTTGATTATAAATAGGTTCAAAATATGGTGAATAGTATTTATTTTTCAAAGTTTGGGTTTTTTGAATATCTGCACCTTCAAAATGTATATTAAAGTTTAAATTCTTATGTATAATTAAGGAGTTGTTTATAGGGTTATAATTAACAGGCTTTACAACAAGGTTGCCTACTCTTAGAGCTCTAAGCATTCCTTGATCTTCAATCACCACAGTTTCACTATCTAAAATGTATTTATTTTTCTGATATATTGATTCGTTCATTTGAAAGTTAATTGACTCAATACTCTGACTTTTTGAAATGGGAGCCTGAGTTGGGAATACAGTGGAGGAAATGTTGTAGTCATCAAGAAAGATTTCTATAGCTTCATCGCTAGTAATATTAATAACTGGGTTTGCATCAGCAGGGATTTCAATTAACCTGTGAATTTCTGGTAGTTCAGGCTGCCCAACATTTAACGATTTGTGGAAGCCAGGAAGATTTAATCTTACAAAGGTTTTCTCTGAATGATTTTTTGGAGATTCTTCCGTTATAAGTATATCACCCAGCTCGATACTTACATTTAAAGTGAATTCATCTTGGATATCGATTTTGAGCTTAGTTAAGTCATTATTGTTTATAATAGTTTGGTTGGCAAAAAGAGCCGATACAAAGATTGCATTAATTATTATGAATATCTTTCTCATTATTTTCTCCTTGGATAAAAATTAGTTTATATAAACAAGTTACAATAAAATTATTTTTATTGCAACCCTCACAATGTTAAAAAATGAAACAAGTTTTGTGGAGGCGGTGGGGATCGAACCCACGTCCGAACAAAAAGTACAAACAGCTTCTACATGCGTAGATTGATTTGTAATTTCATTGCCTTAAATAAAACAATCAAACTTTAAAGCAACAAGCCTGTATGTCCACCTAAATGAACAAGTTTCGTCTTAATTTCACAGGCAGAAAGAAAAGACTAGTCTGATTTAATGATACCTCATAAGCTAACTCCAGACAAGTCGGCTAAGAGATAGCCACTAGCTATTAAGCAGCGGCAGCGTAGCCGTAATCGGCATTTATGTTTTTTCTGTGGATGATTTTCGAGGTAACCATAGATCCTCGGCATGCCACTGAATGTTCTTTAATTGCCCGTCGAAGCCAAATGCGCCCCCAATGTGAAAAAGCCGATAAATTTAAAACAATTGGCAACAATAAATGTAATATATTTTTAATAATGAAATGTATTGATTGTAAAATTGTATTTAAAGTTTATAATTTAGAGTGTTGATTTTTTATAAAAAGTGACCCTGTAGCTCAGTCGGTAGAGCAGCACCCTTTTAAGGTGATGGTCGCAGGTTCGATTCCTGCCGGGGTCACAAAAGTTTAGTAATTCTCTTCTAGAATTATATTGCCGTTGATGTCAAAGTTTTTCCAGTTTCCCGATCTCCTTTGGTTTAAATATGAGCCCTTAAGTCTTAAATTTCCATTGTTCCAATAGTACTTTAATGGACCATGAAGTATACCTTCTTTGTAGCTTTTTTCAATTACTGTATATCCTGTTTTTTTGTTTTTAATCGAGAATTTTCCTTCTCTAACATATTTTTTTTGCATATACGTTAAATCCTAAATTAAATTATTTATTAAACTCACAACGGATGAAAGATACAAAGGAAATATCGAAAAAAAATTGAGCTCTGTCACAATGAAGGTAATTTTAATTCTTCATTAACTTGATATAATTTATTAGATTTAATCATACATGAATTACATTTTAATAAATGTTTAGTTGCGCATATAAATATAATCTGTATTTTTTTACTTTAATTTTTCTTCTGGTTTCATGCGCTGAAGATGATTCTTCAACTAGTCCACTTTCTATTGATGTATATGTTTCCGATCAAAGCTTTATTGATGCTGTAAAAGTTTCGAATAACCTTCAGGATGAAACTTATTTAGACGGTTGTATTGAGTTTGATTCTGAACTGTATTTTGGAGCAAAAAGAATTAAACGAATTGATTTTAGTGACTATAATGATAAAGATAGTAAAACTATATCAATAATTCCTGAAGAANTTGGCGGTTTGAATGCATTGATAGAGTTCAATTTTAGTGGCAATCAAATTGACTCAATAAACTCTTCAATTTGTGATCTCATTGATCCTGAAGATGCATTGCTTGAAAAAGTAAATATAGATCTAAGTCAAAATAATTTGTGCGATTTATCTAAAGTTCCCTCATGCCTTATTTCAGAGATTACTTTTGGATCTCAATCTCTTGATCAAAACTGTTCTATTGCCCCTGATCAGGATGACTACGCATTCTTGACAGATTTGAGTTTTCAGAATAGCATAGATATTCAGCTTATTACTGATAAAACTGTTTGGATTAATTATTTTTCAGAAACTGATGATGTTATTATCCAAAGAGTACAGTCACTTAATCTTGATAATTTAAATCTATCAGTTCTTTCAAATTCTATTGAAAATCTTGACAGTTTGACATCTCTATCAATCTCAGGCAATCAGCTTTCTGAGCTACCTTATGAGATATCATCCCTTGAAAATTTAGTTTATTTAGATGTATCATACAACTCGCTTACTGAGCTTCCTAGTGTGATCGGAAGTCTAAACAGTCTTAAAGAGCTTAGAATCAATGATAACCTTCTTACTAAACTTAGGAGTCAGATTGGTGATTTGCAGAGTCTGGAAATACTAAAAGCAGGGTTCAATCAAATAACTTCCATAAGTAGCAATTTAAGCAAGTTGACTGGATTGTCAATATTTTGGGTGTATCAAAACAATCTAAGCACGGTATCTGTTGATCTTTGCCCCATTGTGAATTCTGATGTTGATATTAATCTGTCAGATAACTGCTTCGTTGCTCCCTGTACTACNTCTCCAGGTCCAGAAAATATTTTTACTGAAGATGAGTGTATGTGCAGTAATAATGGAGATACTTATGATGAAGGCAGTAGTATTTGTTCAGACTCTGATGGCTCTCCAAGTCCAACGACCTCAAACAATTGGCTCGATCCTAATTTTCCTTCTTGTTTCAACTTTCCAATTATAGATCTTACGGAGCAGAAAGATGGCTGTGAATAATTAATTTTTTTTTTCATTTTTTAACAAAAGGCTTTGCTATAAATTATTTTGAATGTGTAAAATATATTTATGTTTAGAACAATAGATATCATCACTTTCTTACCCTACTTTACAAAGTTTATAGCTTTATCTATACGTGATGTTTTGTGGTTAAGGATTATTTTAATCGTAGCTGAATGCGGTTTGTTTATAAGATCCAGCTTCTTCTTGGACCCTCCAAACTATCATGTTGCATTTTGGAATATAGTTTTTATCATTGTGAATTCAACTATGGCTGTTAGAATTATGAATGAGAGAAGGCCTGTTCCAATTCCTGATGATTTGAAGGACCTTTATGAGAATGTTTTCTTTAGAAAAACTTCAAAAGAGTTTATTGCCTTTTGGAAAAAAGGTGAAATTATTAATTTTAATGATGACTACTTAATTAGAGATGGTGAAAGGCAGGATAAGTTGATATTAATTCTATTTGGAAAGTGCAGGGTAATTAAGAATGAAAAGGAAGTGGCTATTCTTGGTCGAGAAAAGTTTGTTGCCGAAATGAGCTACTTAACTGGAGATCCTGCGTCAGCTGATGTAAAGGCAGATGGCAAGATGACAGTTATTTGTTGGGATAGTAAAACTCTAAAAAGAATTAAAAACAATGATACAAAAATGTGGCTCAAGATTAAAGATAGCCTTACTCGTGATTTAATTGAAAAACTTAAAATGGCCTAGTAAGTCTCTAAGCCAATACTTCTTTCATAATAGGCATTGCTCCATCCACAATAAACTCAATAGCTATAACCATAAGAATTAAACCCATGATTCTCTGCGTTATTCTTAGACCTATCATTCCAAATCTATTAATTATAGAGTCTGTTGCTATGAAAATAGTACATGTAATTATCATGCAAACTAAGATTGAAATAATTAATGATAAAGATTGAATAGAGTTTTGAGCGTCTGCATAAAGGATCATTACAGAAGTAATTGCACCTGGTCCAGCTATTATCGGCATCCCTATAGGAGTAAATGCAATCTCATCCTTTGAATCGGCCTCATTTTCTTCCTTAGGTGTTGTTTTGGTCCTAGATGCCTTAGCTTCAACCATATTTATTCCTAATCTTATAAAAAGTATTCCTCCAGCAATTTTAAAGGCATGCATAGTTATTCCAAAAAAATTAAAAATAAGCTCACCTAGAAAGGCAAACACAATTAGAACTAAAGCAGCAAACATGGTCCCTTTTATTGCAATCTTTTTCTTTTTCTGTTTGCTGCAATTTTCAACTAAGGATGCAAATATAATACTAACTCCTAATGGGTTAATTAATGTAATAATTGATGATACAGAGATAACTAGATAGGTTAAATCAATCTTCAATTTACATCCTTTCTGGTGCGTTAATGCCAAGAATAGACAGGCCATTGTTTATTACAATCTGTATGGATTTGCAAATTGCAATATTCTGAGAAGTTTCCTTTTCATTTGAAGAGATAATTCTTTTTTTTGCATAGTACTTATGGAAGCTGCTCGCAATATCTTGTAAGTAGTTAGAAATCAATTGAGGGTCAAGAACACGTAAAGATTTTTTAATTATAAGAGGAAAATTAATTGCCTTACAGATAAGGTGATGTTCTTCATCAATTAAAGATGTTTTTTTGTCGATTAGATCTGAGAGCATAGAAAAGTCTGACATGTCTATATTAGATCTTTTAATAAGATTTGAGATTCTCGCATGAGCATACTGAAGATAAAAAACAGGGTTTTCATCAGTTTGTTGCTTGGCAATATCAATATCAAAGTTTAGATGAGTATTCATACCTCTCATTATAAAAAAATATCTAACTACATCGCTACCAACTTCATCAATAAGCTCATCAAGGGTAACAAAGTTTGCTTTTCTAGTTGACATTTTTACAGGTTGGCCCTCCCTTGTAACAGTTACAAATTGATGCACAAGAACTTTTATTTTATTCTCATCGTACCCAAGGGCTTGCAATGCTGCTACTACATCAGGATAGGCATCCATATGATCGGCCCCAAAAACATCAACAATCAAATCATAGTTTCTTTCAAATTTAGTTCTGTGATACGCTATATCAGGTAGCCTGTATGTCGGCTCTCCTGAGCTTTTTAGCAGGACTCTATCATCTGTTCTTCCGCATTCTGTTGCTTTGAACCATACTGCACCATCTTTTTCATAAATTAATCCGAGTTTTTTTAAGTCATTAACTGTTTTATCAATTGATCTATCTTTGTACAAATCATTTTCATTGAAAAAATTATTAAAGATAAGGCCTAGCCTTTTCATCGTTGATTCGATGTCCTTAAAAATTAATTGTTCTGCATATTTTTTAAAGACTTCACCATCAAACTCAATTTTTTCATTTTTTTCTTTGAGAAATTTTTTAGCTATATCATATATATATTGTCCTTGGTACCCATTTTCAGGAAAGTTTGAGCTTAGACCTAGCAATTCATTGCAGCGTTCACTTACAGACTTGCCCAGAACTCGCATTTGCCTTCCTGCATTGTTGAAGTAGTACTCTCTATCAACATCGTAGCCTCCCCATGATAGCAGGTTGCTAACAGTGTCTCCAAGCATTGCTCCTCTTCCATGACCTACAGTTAGTGGTCCAGTTGGGTTTGCGCTTACAAATTCTACAATTGCTTTTGATCCTTTGCCAAG
>NHIV01000055.1 GCA_002170735.1 bacterium TMED198
CAACGATATCAAGAACGTTAGTTGTTCCATCGCCGTTTGAATCACCATTGGCTTCACATCCACCAGTTTCAACAAACTCAAGCATTACCTCTCTTGCTTCTAGCTGTGGAACGCATGTTGGATCAAACTGCATATGCAGTTTGCCTGCACATGTTTCGCCAGTAGAATAGCATGAAGGATCGAAGTCAGTTGCAGAGTCATCAGCTAATACATAAGCAAAGCCTGTTTCAGGTACACCGTCACCATCATAATCGGCTAGAGGCACGTTGCCTGCAATATATCCATCGCAAGTTGCAGCATCTATGCCCATCTGAGCACACATACCTTGAACTTGTTGGTAGCTGGCTGCATTGTATGTTAAGAATCCGCCCCATGCAGTAAGTGAAGCATCCATTAGGTAAAAGTCATTACCAGATGTAACTCCTTCTACACATTCAGCTGGAAACAATGCAGATACATCGCCTGCTATAGGAAGATTAAATCCACACGCAGGGTTCATTGTTGTAACTGTTGTGTAAGGTATTCCAAAGATACGGTCATAGTCAGTGCCATCACCATCTTCATCTTCACCTATAATATCACCAAGGCCACTTTGAGATGTTGGGCCATCAAGTGCAGACCACTCTAGGTAGAACTGAGGGTCAACGTTTCCAGCAGACATGCTAGCACCTAGATCACCGGTTCCGTACATTCCATATACAGATCCTTGCATCCATCCAGCTCCACCAAATTGAGCTGCAGCAGTTGCAGGGTCAGCCGCATCACATGCAGCTGTACATGCACCAGCGTCACCACCAAAAACAGCATCAGTAAGTGTTGCGCCACCAAGAGCTTCTTGAGGCGTTACGCAGGCAAGACCGCAGCTTACAGCTAACAGAGTTCCATCAGTAGTTGCAACGAAAGGAAGTACAGCTGGTATCTTTTCAGGCTGCTCGTACATTGGGAAGAAGTCAAGGATTTCAGATTGGAATAATCCTAGACCGCCCAGTGTCTGACCCACTCTTGGGCTGTTACTTGGAAGACCAAGTACGTTTGTTGCAGGAACCACCGCGCCAATTGAATTGTCAGCGCTGTATCCCAGATCATCAGTTATTGGTAGAACCTGAACTTGAGAAACACAGTCAACCTGATTAATATCAGGGTAGTAGCTTCCTTCAGTAACCTGGCCAGATCCATCTTCGTTCAGGGTTACGTTAAGATTCACTCCTACAGCGTTCAAGTAAGGCTCACCGTGAGGACCATTTGGAGTGCTATTAAAAATAGCTCCAGAAGGTATTTCTTGTACAGGCACTACAACACCCATTCCATAGGCATCGTGAACTGTTACTGTTACGTCTGCCCTTGCAATGTCGTAGTATACAACATGAAGGCCAGTTAGTCTGTAACTGCCTGTAGCATCATTTTCAGCGAACATCATAGAACAAGAAGCCGCCAATAAAACGATAAGTTTTTTCATTAGTTCTCCTCCTTAATTACATTATTGTTATTGTTTGTTATTTCAGTTTTTTTGTACATAAATCTTTGTATAAACGCAAATCACCCCCTGCAGAGGTTTGTGAAACTAGGAAAATTTGTGATTTATATCAAGCAAAATTATAATATGTTATTGTTAATGTGTTCTGCATCACTTTTTTAGGTATTTAAATCCTATAACATAGATAATCTATAACATAAATAAAATAGGTGTCAATACTTTTTCGAACATGCGTTCGATGAAAACATTTTTATTAAGATTATTCCTGCTTTTCTAGGAAATAGATGCTGCTCGTTGCAGGTTTATTTTTTGTTTTTCACCCATGATCTGATGGCATTAAAAATCAGAAGAAGGCCTGCAACTCTGAATATTATGTTCCATGCCCACTTTGGATAGATATCATATAAACTATTTAATATTTCAGAAAATTGATCGATTAATCAAGGCCTTCATTAACCAGCTCTGCAATATCCTTAACCTTCATTTGATTTTCCATGCCCTTGACCTTCATGCCGTCCTCCATCATGATTACACAGAAGGAGCACGCGGTTGCTACAGTCTTTGCACCTGTGTCTACAGCCTCTTGAAACCTCTCAACGTTCATACGGTTGCCTTCATTGATTTCATGCCACATATTTCCCCCTCCAGCACCACAACAAAAACTGTTTTTTTTGTTGTTCTTCATCTCAACTATATTATTTTTATTGGTAGAGGTCATTGATAGTAATTCACGTGGTGGAGATATAATATCATCATGTCTTGAAAGATAGCATGCATCATGATAAGTAACGGTTTCATTTAAATAAGGCTTAACATTTATTGTTTTTTTATTTAAAAGGTCATTTATAAAGTCTGAGTGATGCCTCACATTGTAGTTTCCTCCAAAATCAGGATACTCTTTAGATATAACATGGAAACAGTGAGGGCATGAGGTTATGACAGTATTGAACTTGTATTTATTTAATGTGTCAATATTTTTTTTGGCCAATGTTTCAAATAATATTCATCTCCAAGCCTTCTTGCAGAGTCTCCAGTACAAGATTCNTCTTTGCCTAAAACTGCATAGTCAACACCTGCTTTATTGAGAATNTTAACAATGCTTCGACTNATGCTTTGGTTNCTTGGGTCAAAGGAGCCTGCGCATCCAACCCAATATAGAACATCAACTTCNTTNCTNTCAGCCAAGATCGGGAGTTCTATATCATTATTTGTAGCCCAATTTAATTTTTCAGATTGATTGAACCCCCAAGGGTTTCCCTTATTTAGCATGTTTTCAAGCCCCTCATTTGCCTGAGCCGGAGGCTTGCCCTCGCTTAGTACTAGGTAGCGTCTCATATCTACGATTGTAGGAACGTGCTCTATTAAAACTGGGCACTGCTCCATGCATGCCCCGCATGTTGTGCAGGACCAAAGCTCGGTTTCACTGATCCTATCACCAATCAAACTTTTTGTATTACCGCTGTTGATTCCATTTGAGTAAAGGTCAGATCGAAGGTCTGTAATTATTTTCATTGGATTAAGAGGCTTCCCAGTATGAGTAGCAGGGCAGACAGTGGTGCATCTTGCGCATTCCGTACATGCGACGGAATCCATTAGCTGTTTCCATGAAAAGTCAGATGATTTGCTTGAACCTAGACTTATTGTATCAGGGTCAAGGTTAGGATCTTCCATTATCTCTGAAATATTCATAGATCTTACGAGGCCTCTTTTTTCTCTATTGGTAAGGCCGATATTAATTAAAGATGCAATTATATGAAACATTTTTGTCATAGGTATTATTGCAATAAAAGCCAAAGAGGAGACAGCATGGAACCACCACAAAGATCTCTCAAAAACAAGCCATTGTGATGGAGGTAAAAGCTTTGAGATTGAGTACCCTACCCATGAGTAGGATGCCGTTTCAGGCTTAAAGATAGCTAATCTGGCAGCTTCAGCTAAATAGCCCTGTACGCATAAGATTATAAGTAAAATCAATATTCCAGAATCACCCATAAAGTTATTTCTTCCTTTCAAATTATCTTGAGGTAAGTGCTCTGGCTTGAAAACATGCCTCCTTAGTAAGGCCATTGTAAGCCCCACAATGAGAAACATACCACCAGTATCATTGATAAATGCGAACCAAGGTGTATCAAACTCAGGAAGGTATCCATGAAACCAGTCTCTTGAGTGAAAGAAATCAACTGTTGTAGCAAAAAGAAGCTCTAAAAAGCCCCAGGCAATCATGAAGTGCATTATAGAGGCATAGCCAAATTTCTTTGAGTAGACCTTCTTTTGACCAAATCCAAAGCTTAGGGTTGTTAATAGTTGATTGAAAAAATTTAATTTTTTTGGTTCTTCTTTTCCAACCTGTACAGTAAATAGTTTCCTGAGGTTGTAGAATAGATAAAGCATTGAAAGCAATGCAAAAACATAGAACAAGATTGGAACAGGGTTCTTATTCATTGAAAATTAAGATTTTTGTTTGTGTTCTTTAATGGCAGCAGTAAGTTTGGGTATTATTTCAAATATATCTCCCACGATTCCAATATCGGCAATCTCAAAAATGGGAGCATTTTTATCTTTGTTTATAGCAATAATTGCTTCAGAGCCTTTCATGCCAACCTGATGCTGAACTGCACCGGAAATTCCTACTGCTAGGTATAGCTTAGGGCTAACGATATGCCCAGATGAGCCTATCTGCCTGTCATGTGGGACCCATCCATAGTCAACAACAGGCCTTGACGAACCAATTTCTGCGCCAATTGCTTGAGCTAGCTCTTCAGCTATTGGTATGTTTTCCTCTTTTTCAATTCCTCTTCCTATGGAAACAATCAGATCTGAATTAGCGAGGTCGACAGTCCCCTTAGACTCTTGGAATTTATCTTCTTGAGAAATCCTTTTATCTTCGACTATGTCAACTTCTTGATTCTCAACTGTTGCAGATGACCCCGAATCAACTTCATCTGATCTGTAGGAGCCAGACTGAATTGATAAAATTGTAGTTTCTGATGAAGAGGTTAGATCACAGGCAATTTTTCCTTGATATATATGTCTAGTGAAAATAGTATTATTTTCAAATCTAATTTTAGTACAGTCAGAAATAAAAGGGATATCAAGCCGAGCGCTAAGTCTTGGCACCCAGTCTCTTGCTTCGTAAGTATGCCCAAAAGCAAAAAGATTAGGTTGCTCAGTCTGTATGATTTTTTGAATTGCTTCAACATATGCTAGAGGGTTGTAACTCTGTAGAAGAGGATTTTTTAAATGAAGAACTCTATCTATATTATAGCCGCTAAGGGTTTCTACAGATTGCTCATCAAAAGTAATAGCGGTAATTGATGGACGACTGGAAAGCTTTTGAATGCCGCACAAAGCTTCTAGTGAGTTTTTATTTATTACACCTGCTTCAGATTGAATAAAAACAAAAGATTTCATTATATTACCTTTAGATCATTAGCCATTGAATTAATTAAATCATCCATAAAGCTGTCAGCTTCACCATCAAAGAATTTTGTTTCTTTTTCTTTCTTTGGTATACTTTGTTCAAGTAAGGATGTAGCTTGATTTAGTTCAATACCAATATCAGAAGATGATAAAACTTTTATTGGCTTCTTTTTCATCATCATGATTCCACGTAAAGATGCGTATCTTGGCTTGTTTATGCCAGATTGAATTGTAATTGAGGCCGGTAAGGATAGGGTTGTCCATTGGAACCAGCCAGCTTCTAGCTCTCTTTTCACTCTAATCTTTTCAGCTCCATTAAGCTCTGTTTCCATAGCTAGAGAGGCATGGCTCATGTTTAGGTGCTCAGATAGGAGAATGCCAATTTGTCCATTTCCAATATCATCAGACTGAAGTCCAGAAAGAATAATGTCAAATTTTTCTTCTTCCAATGCGTTTTTTAATACTTTAGAAATAGATAATGCGTCTAAGCTATTAAACTTTTCATCTAAGATGTGGATTGCTCTGTCAGCGCCTTTAGAAAGACAGTCTTTGATTGATTGGCTTGAGTCTTCAGATCCAAGGCAAGCAACAACAACTTCAACATCTTGATCGCTAGATTCTTTTATGAGTAAAGCCTCTTCAAGTGCATAGTTATCACTTTCATTTGTTGTTCTATCAGAGTAAGAATCAAAATGAACTAAGCCCTCTTTAATTTCAAAACGACTATCTTTATCAATAACACTTTTTACTAGTACGCAAACTTTCATAATTACCTTTAATTGTTATAACCAACCACAAAACCGACTGATTGGTCGGTTTTAATTTATTTAATTTATTTAAATAAAAAAATACTTAATTTTATTCCAACACACATTTAGTAAATTCTCCTTATAAATGAAACAAGTTTCTATATTTTTTATATTATTTGTCGGACTTCTTAGGTCTCAGACAGGTATCGAGCCGTATAGCGATGGTAAGGTTAATAAGGTAATTAGAGCAGAATATATCAAAAATGCCCCTCAAATAGATGGATATATTGTGGAAAGTGTTTGGGAGCAGGCAAATCCAATTGCTGATTTTATTCAAGAAGAGCCTGAAAATGGTTTAGGTCCAAGCCAAAGTACAGAGGTAAGAGTTCTTTTTAATAATGACTATCTGTTTATTGCGGCTTCTCTAGAAGATGAAGAGCCACATAAAATTCAAGGACAGCTTGGTCTTAAGGATGATTGGGAAGGCTGTTTTGAAGAGCAGTCTGATTGGTTTTCTATAGATATTGATAGTAGGCATGATCATCAAACAGCTTTTACTTTTTCCATTAACTCTAGTGGGATTTTGGCAGATGCATCAGTTTCAGATGACAGTATTTATGATTTAGATTGGGATGCAATATGGCAAGCAGAAGTAACAACCTCTGAAAAGGGGTGGCACCTTGAGGTGGCCATTCCCTTCTCAATGCTTAGGTTTAACGAGCCAAAAGATAATAAAATGCGTTGGGGAATCAATTTCACTCGATACATCCATAGAAGTAATGAATATATAAACTGGGTAGTTTTTCCTCTCGAGCTGCATGGTATAGTATCTAAGTACGGACACCTTGATGGGCTTCAGGGGATATATCCTCCTGCCAAGCTACAGGTAACACCTTATTTTACAACTAAAAGATTAAGCAGAAGAGATGTAGAATTGTATCATACAGAAGTTGATTCTGTTGGGCAAGAATATGGAGAGCCGTGGGTCTTTAATGAGGTGGGTGTGCTTGAAGAAGGAAGTTGCTATGATCTTTGCAACCCTTACAAACACCAAGATAATTTTTTAGATCAGTATGGTACTCATTTTGGATTTGACATAAAGTACAGGATATCAAACAATTCAATATTTGACNTCAGTTTTAACCCTGACTTCGCTCAAGTTGAGTTAGACCCATCTGAAGTGAATCTTACTGTATATGAAACAAAGCTAGATGAGAAAAGAGCTTTCTTTAAAGAAAATACAAATTTTTTTCAAACTCCAATTGAAGTGTTTTATTCAAGAAGAATAGGGCAAGAGAGTTGGGTGCAGAATGCTAGAAACGGAGTTAATTATTGGGAGCTAGTCCCATCAATGATAAAAGGGGCCTCGAAACTTACAGGGAAAACAAAGTTTGGCCTTTCATACGGTATATTATCTGCAACAACAACCCTTGATAGAAATAACTTGAGCTTAATAGAAAAGCTAAAAAGCAACGACAATAAAAACTACAATCTGTTTAGATTTACTCAGGATTTATTGTCAGGCAACTCTTATATCGGAGTAATCCTTTCTAATTTTCAGGCAAATAGCTATCAAAAATCTTTTGCTTCATTTGATTATAGGTTGAACTTTCTTGAAAAGAAGTTTAGAATTGAAGGCCAATCTATTTGTGAGCTTATAGATGGCGATGGTAGGGCTGAAGCAGGATGTGCTCCAAGTAGTGGAAATATTTTTCAAGTTGATGCAAACTTTGGAGAGTTTAGTTTAGAGTATCTTCTAGAAGATTATGATAAGAACTTCAACATAAACGATATGGGATATTTATGGAGAGACGATTTTAGTTCATATCAAGCTAAGCTTAGTTATAACAAAAGAAACAACAAGCAAAGTTTTTTTAGTTTGCCAATTCCATATATAAAAAGATATTCAATATCTTTTACGATTAACAAGTCAAAGAATCAAAGTGATGTTTTGATTGATAATAGTCAAGTTCTTAATGCCATGTTTGTTTTTAAAAATTATTGGAAATTTTGGGTGCAATCTTCTATTTACGGGGAGCATTATGATGACAGGCTTATAGTTTATGACTATGAGAATAATATATTTGGAGATCCAGTAGAGATTCAAGAGTTAGAGGGATATTCCTTTGGAATTTCAACTAGTCAGCTTAATCCTGTAGTTTTAAAGTACAGCAGACAGTTTATAAAAAATTCAATAAATGACTTGATGACCAAAAATCAATATTTTTTATATATAAATCCCTTGTCTTCATTTAGAATGGAGCTTAGCTATGAAAATAATAGGCTTGTTAAGTCAGAAAATTTTGTTGAAGTAGTTGAAGGTGATGCTATTGACCAGACTATTTTTTCTAGGCTTTCATCAAGAATAGATGTCGTAACCTTTAGGAGTAGCTACACTATTACTAAGAACCTCGTTTTTGATTTCTATGCCGAATATTTTAAGAACTATGATAAGTATGAAAATTATTATGATTATAAGTTTAATGTTCCTATTTCTCAAGATTATTATTATTCAATTGATGAAGATTTAAGTTCCTACGATCAGCTTTTGGATCCCAATATCTATCCTTATTTTTTCTCAAAACTAAGTTCAATAAAATTAAATTTAAGACTTAAATGGGAGTTCTCAAGAGGTGCAAATATTTACTTTGTTTTGACAAGTACTAAAGAAGTTAATGGAGATCAGTCTCTAACTTTTAATAGGCTTATTAGCTACGATGAAATAAGTACTTCTTGGACAGAAAAGTATGGCAATCTTCAGTTATTATTTAAGCTCAACTATTGGTTAAATCTTTAGTTGTATTATGTAGGGTGATAGCAGAGCAAGGCTCTCCAAACAAAATCTTTTTACAGTGCTGAGCTAATACAATCGAAAGCATCATATATGCCCATGTAGGTATAGGAATGTCAGCACATCCTTTAATTAAAACTGTTTTACCTTTAAACTTAGACCAGTTTTTAGAAAACAATTTTTCTTTAAAATCTTTCTCTTTAATTATGCCATCTGTACAATAGTCATTAAGGTAAATTGTCTCCATTCTACTCCCAGGTTTCATTGGTTGTTTCATTGTTTTTTTTTGATGGGGAAAAGCCTAGTTTTTCTCTTGCCTCATCTGTCATCATTTCAGGTTCCCATGGTGGGTCAAACACGACTTTGACATTTACATTTGTAATACCTTCAGCTTTTAGCTTTGATTTTATATCTTCAGCCATATGGTCGCCCATAGTGCATCCCGGGGTTGTTAGGGACATTGTTATATCCACTTTATTATTACTAATATTGATATCGTAGATGAGTCCAAGACTCCACAAGTCAATAGGTATTTCAGGATCAAAGCATTGCTTTAAGATATTTATAACTTTTGATTTTTCTGTTTTCATATTGATTATTTTAGTTAAT
>NHIV01000056.1 GCA_002170735.1 bacterium TMED198
GAAATTATTAGATGAAAATAAAAAGAAAAAAGCACAAATTGATGAACTTAAATCATTTGTAAGACGATTTTCTGCTAATGCTTCAAAAGCTAAACAGGCTACATCGCGAGCCAATTTGATTGATAAGATAAAATTGGAAGATATTGCAAAATCAAGTCGTGTCTATCCCTTTATTCGTTTTAAACAAGATAAAAAAATATATAGTGATGTTCTAAATGTAAAAAATCTATCAAAAAAATATGATGACTTAGTAGTTTTAAATAAAATTAATTTTTCAATAGAAGTTGGAGAACGTATAGCGGTTTTAGGGCCAAATGGAATAGGAAAGTCTACCTTATTAAATTGTATTGTAGATCAACAGCAAAAAGATTCTGGTAAAATCAACTGGTCATTAAATGCTAATATTGGCTTTTTTGCACAAGATGAAGATGAAAATATTGATTCAGAGTTAACTTTAATTGACTGGATGAGTCAATGGACAAATAGTATTGAGAGTGAACAAGAAATAAGATCTATACTTGGGAGATTATTATTTTCTAAAGATGATATTAAAAAATCTATCAAAATATTATCTGGTGGTGAAAAAAGACGAATGCTATTTGGAAAGCTAATTTTACAAAACCCCAATATTATTATTTTGGACGAACCAACTAATCACTTAGATATTGAATCCATAGAGTCTCTTAATTCAGCGTTAAGTCAATATGAAGGAACTCTTATATTTGCTAGCCATGATAGAGAATTCATATCTTCACTTGCTACTAGAATTTTTGAATTAAAAGATGGAGAAATGTTAGATCATACAAATATTAATGATAATTTTTTAGATGCTATAAGTATTAATAATTATTAAAGGCAAGTAGTGAAAATAAATGATGTAAAAGAAAAACTAAATAAATTAAAATCTGTTAAATTTATTCTACCAAATGGAATGCCTATACCAGAACATTTTCATGTAACTGAAGTAGGTGTTGTTTCTAAAAATTTCATTGATTGTGGTGGAACTGTTAGATTGGATAAAATTGTAACCTTCCAACTATGGATAGCAGATGATTTTGACCATAGACTCGCTCCAAAAAAACTTTTAGATATCATAAATTTATCTCAAGAGTCATTAGAATTAGATGATTTAGATATTGAAGTTGAATATCAATCAGATACAATCGGAAAATATGGCTTAGATTTTGATGGTGCTAACTTTTTGTTAACTAACAAACAAACTGACTGTCTAGATAAAGATAAGTGTGGTATTGATAAAACAATATCTATAAATAATTCTTCTTGCAGCCCCAAAATAGGATGCTGCTAATTAAAATTAGTTGTTAAAAGATAGCTAGAAATCTATAGTATATCGACTAATCTGTAGTTTAAATACTATAGATATTATTTTTAACATAGTTGAAATTTTAAAAAAATCAGATTATGCCTATTGATTCCACCATTTAAAAACAACTTGATTTGGATTGTTCAATGCTACAATTTCACCTAGTTGAGGGGTAATAATCTTTTGTCCATATTCTTTAGCATACAGAATAGCTCCTTCAACAGGATCAGTCCAGTGATGTGTTGATAGTTTAAAAGCTCCCCAATGAATAGGCATATAATATTTTGAACCTAAGTCTTGAGCTGCCATTACTGCCTGCTTTGGAAACATGTGAGAATGTTTCCAAGCAGTATTGTATTGCCCAGAATCAATCAACGAAAGATCAAATGGACCATATTTCTTACCAATATCTTTAAAATGAGATCCATATCCACCATCTCCACTAAAATATATTTTTCCTAATTGACTAATAATAGCCCAAGATGCCCATAATGTACTATTTCTATTTTTTGGACCTCTACCAGAAAAATGTCTTGATGGTAAGCATACAATATCAATATCATTTAATTTTTTTGAATCATACCAATTGAATTCAGTTATTGAATTATCTTTTACACCCCAACGTTTTAAATGATTTCCTATACCATAAGGCACATAAAACTTTTTAACTTTATTTTTTATTTTTTTTATCGTTGGATAATCTAAATGGTCATAATGATCATGAGAAAAAATAACTAGATCAATGCTATCAATATCTTCTATTGACAATGCAATGTCCTCTTGAAATCTTTTTAAAGTAGGTATAGGAACTGGTGCACAATATTCACCAAACATTGGATCAAGCATAATTAACTTTCCCCCTATGTTAAATAAAAATGAAGAATGTCCTATCCACACAAATTTTATTGAATTTTCATTACTATTCTTAAATTCCTTGAAATCAATTTTTTGGGGCGAAAAATCTTTATGAGGTCTTCTACCTGGTACATCTTTGAAAAATTCTCCTCTTGGCATGTCTCCAGTAATCATTACAGCCTCTTCAATATTAGCAAATGCACCATCTTTATAATTTTCAAATGTAGAGTATAGCTGTTTCTGAGATTTACTAGGATTCTTGCCAAATTGTGGGCTAAAACTCAAAAAAGTAACAATAGAGCCAAATAGCCCTAAAATTATGTAAACAATTATTATCAATTACCTAAAACATATTGAACTAGTGCTACAATATCTAGGATATTAATCGTTTCATCGAGATTCATATCGCAGGAACAAACTTGATCTTCAGTATAATCTATATTGCTTAGAACATATTGAACAACGCTAACAATATCAAGAATATTGGTGGTCTGATCACTGTTGACATCTCCATTTGCAGTACACCCAGATTCAATAATTTCATAATAAGTTGAATTCTGTTTTAAATCATAATAGAACACTGTAGAATTAATACCATCAGAAACTATCGAGAAATTTGCACCGCCTCCATAGGTATCTTGATCAAAATTTTCATTTAAAACAACTTTAAACTCCCAAGATCCTTCAGGAAGTAATGCCTCCCATGAATAAACCTGATCATTAGACTCATCTATCATCCAGCCTGATAAGCTCTCAGGATTCCAATTTTCTCCATCGCCAAGCTCTTCAAAAAAACTTCCAACTATTTTAGGATTTGTATGTATGACAAACTCATCCCAATTTCTTACACCTGTATAGAAACCACAATTTGCTAGAAATTGCACAGTTTGCTGCTGGTTAATTGTAATAATTTGGTTAGTACCTGGCCAGTCATTATCGTTCCATTCATCCGACTCAAGGACTTTGTACTCATATGTGCCAGGTAATAGTTCAATATTAAGCTCCCAAATTCCATTTTGCTTTAATGAAAAGTCGTAGTCATGGTTTGCTGGATCCCAATCGTTCATGTCTCCTACTAAATGTGGAGTAGATATAAGCTCATTAATGTTTACTGTATTATATTCTAAATCAATCGAGTTACCACTGTTATCAAAAAGATTAGAAACTGTAACTGTTGATCCAGTGCTTTCATCATTTAGAATCAACACAACCTTTCTGCCATAATTAATGTAGGCTGATTCTACTACAATGCCACTATCAAAACCCTCTAAAGAATAGTTAATTGTATTTGACACTGTTTCCGGAAATAAATCATCACTAAAAAATAGATGAATTATTTTTGGTGAAACTTGTAATGCAGAAACTAGCTGTGGGCCTGCTTCATCTATCAATCCATCTGAAAGAATATCCAGCTCTTCAATTTTTGAAAAATTTTCATCGTAAGGTTGATCTGTAAATCCTGCAAATAAATATACATTAAATATACCAGAGCCAAATATTTCATCTCCCTTAACTAAAGTTCCTTCAAACTCTCCACTATGAGATGCGCCTCCACTGCCTAGAACCATTGCAACAGTTGCTCCGCTTGATGAATTTCTTTGTCCACTATAGCTGCCATAGTCTCCCCAAATTCTCTGCAAGTGGCTTTTACCTGACCATATCAGATCTAGTAAATCAGGAGTCCATCCAGATTTAACATAACCAGTTTCTCCAAAAAAGTTATAGGTAACATCTAAGTATTTACTACCAGTTTCCAACTGGATTGTTTTAGTAACTCCAAACTGTGATAAAGATGCAATTACTAAATCTCCAGTTGATTGAATAATTGAAATTTCATAAATTGAATTTTGTTGATTAGGAGATACATCTGATAAAGCTGCTACATGGTTGTTTGATGACTCATTATAATCTCCATCTGTTTCAGAAAAATAAGCTACATCAGAACCTACTAAGGAGTATGCATTTCCCAAGTTATCTTTTGAAAAAATCCAATTTGCTTTACCTCCTATTCCTTCAAAAACAAAGAATGTTTTATCATTATGAATAATTAACTCTTCTCCCCCATCATGATCAATATCACTAAAGAAGCAGGCTGTTGTCTCTGTGTAGTTTCCATTAGCCCACCTTGATGCCTCAGCATATACATTGGCATTCTTGATATGAGATGAATAGTGGTGTTCCCATCCTGCTATTTCACCTTCTGTATGCCATCCTGTTTCATGTAAATTAATCATAAGTGTATACCAACCAAGTTGAGATAGAGAATTATTTGGAGCTGACATCAGATTATTATATGTGTCGTTCCATACCGTTCCATAATTCCACTTTGGTTCATGAAAGTCTGATAAAGAAGGTGTAGCAGCCCAATTATTGTACCAGCTATTGTTGCTACCTCCATATCCATCTGTACCACCCAATAGACCATATGTTCCATTTTGAACATCAACATTAGAGCCATTAAAATCAGAGTTATTTATTGCAGAATCAAGCTTCCATACATTAATAGCCGGGTAGTTATCAAAGCAGTACCACATAACACTTTCATAGTTATCAAGAAAAGAGGTTTCATGATGCTCATTCATTTCGGCTGCTACCTCCCAATCGGTTCCATAGACAGTGATACCATACTGACCTGTAGAGGAAATATGATTTTTTGCACCATCTGCATCATAATGCATCATACCAACAAAATCATTATCGATTGGTATAATTCTAAGGTTTATACCATCATCGTTATTCATCCAATGAATTTTTTTATTATCAGATCCTGGCATATGAACCCAATCATCAAGCACAACAGCTTCAACACCATGCTGCTGCCAATTATCACCAATCCAATCTATAACACCTGCATCAGGATAAACTGATGGAGACAGCCAAACCCTTTCAGGAACCCATGCAACCTTTGGATCATAATTATATCGATACTTGACCATATCTGTCTCTATTGAAACAGCCCAATTATTCATATCATCTTGTACAAAAGGCATCATATGTTGACCAAGAGCAGAGGTCATCATAGAAACATAGCCATCTACAACGCCTGATTCTAGCCAATCATTAAACTCTGGATTATGCCACTCAGCTGCTGGCATNAAGGTTCCAGACATATGAAAGTTTCCAGGTATGTTTGTTAATTGGTGAATCTCTAATATTTCATCAAAACCACTAGTTTCTAATGGTTCTTGTCCNTAAAAAACCTCTGTGTAAGTGAGNCCTTGATTNCCATGATGNACAAAGGCAGCGTTTCCACCNCTTGACTGGCCTATTTCGCTAGATAAAAAACTATCAACAATTTCATTATTATGTACTACTTCAANTGTATAAACAATATTGTTTTTNNTATNTTGAGACTCTAAATTAATTTTTATTTCTAATAAATTGTTTTNGGGNGTTCGCAGATATGTATAATTATTTTTAATTGATGATANATCATCTAAATCTAAACTAGCGTTTAATAGNTGATAAGATCCATCCTCAATTAGAACATTTATTTTTAAATCCTCATATANAAATCTATCAACTGATGTNTTTCGTNAATACATGNCATCAAAGGTTACTCTTAGAAAGAGATTATCNTTTTCNANCCTAGAAAAAACTGAAGAAATATCTCCCAATGAAGANGTACAGTCTCCAACTTTATCAAAACCCAAGAAATCTTTCTTNGACCACGANCTTGGATNNCCCTCTATTGTAAAACAAAAAANAAACGATATNTAAACAAATACTGTTAACCAAAATCTATTCAACTTNCACCTCCAAAAAATATCTANTATTTTAAAATTGCNCCAGTCATTGCATCCAACTCTATTTCTAGCATATTATCTTTAATAAGATACTTTCTACCATTAATTAAATTTACTTTCTCTGAGTTAATTGATGGTATGCTAATTTTGTTACGCTTTGTATCATTATTTATTATAACTACAATGCTAGATTGTTCATCCTCTCTTAAATATGCATATACCATTCCATCAACATATAGAGTTTTAAATATCCCCGTTCTAAGACTGGAATTATTTTTTCTTATTTGAATAAGTTTTTTATAAAAATCTCTTAATTCCACTTTTTGATTACTTGAGGTATAGTTCCAATCAAAAGGCCTCCTACAATCAGGATCATGCGCTCCCATCATACCTATTTCATCTCCGTACCAAATATGGGGGGTGCCAACATATGTCATTTGAAAAAGAACTGCCATCTTTAACCTAGAAATATCCCCATTACAACTTTCTAAAAAGCGAAATGTGTCATGGCTATCAATTAAATTCATCATCACCTGAGTTGCCTGAGTTGGGTAAAGAAGCAACCCTTGCTTTAAATCTCGGTCAAAATCATGTGCTGAACACTCTCTTGAATTAAAAAATCTCATTACAGGATCCTTAAAATATGCATAATTCATTACAGAGTCAAAGTAGTCATCATTAACCCATTCAACAGCGTTACTCCAAAGCTCACCTACCAGGTATGCATCTGGTTTAATTGATTTAACTTTTTCTCTAAATAACTTCCAAAACCAAAATGGAACCTCATTTGGAACGTCTAAACGGAATCCATCTAGATCCATATCTGAAATCCAATACTCTGAAACATCTAAAATATAATTAACAACATCCCAATTTGGCTTAGCAAAATTAATATTTTTAATGTTATTTTCAGATGGGTTGCTGGCATTGTAGTCAAAATTTAAATTTGGCATCTCTCCATAGCCCCACCAACATTCATAGTAGTCCAAAGGATTAAAGCTAGAAATTTTCGAAGGATTGGGCATAGATTTAAAATCTGGTATTGGCCACTTTTTCCACTCATACCAATCATAGTATTTACTGCTTGGACCATTTTTCATTCCATCTTGAAATGCCCAAAAAGTTTCGCCTGTATGATTAAATGCACAATCTAGTATAATTCTCATTCCTCTGCTATGTGCATCTTTAACAAATTTTTTAAATTCCTCTTCTGTTCCAAAGTGCGGATCAAGCTTCATATAGTCAACTGCATCATATTTATGATTTGACTTTGCCTCAAAAATAGGGTTAAAGTATATAATCGTTATGCCTAAATCCTCGAGATAATCAAGCTTCTTATGCACTCCCTGAATATCGCCCCCATAAAAACTATTATAATCAGGCTGATAGCCATCTTTATTGGGAGCATGGTATGGACTTTTTTTAAGACCAGAAATATTACTCCAGTCATCTACAAAGTGAAAATACTGAGTATATTTCTTAAGTAATTTTCCTTCTTCAGGTGGGCTCTTTATGCCATCATAGTACCACTCTGCAAAATCTTGATCATTGCCTGTACTTCCATTATAAAATCTATCTGTAAAAATTTGATATATTATCCCGTTTTTAACCCAATCCGGAGTAAAAAACTGCTGAATCTTATCTTTTGAATATTTAAAATATTTTCCTCTGTCTTTTACATTTGAGAAGCCCCCTTCTTGCAAGTAGAAATCTTTTTCTCCATCTTTAAAGATGAAGTAATAACTGAATTCTTCATTTTCATTCTCTAAAAGAACAATTGCTTGATAATAATCATATGAATCATCGCTATTAATTTTCTTTAGTTCAATCAAATCTTGACCCTTAGCTAAAAAAACTTTTTCAACATCATTTGTATGAGTTCTTGCTTTAAATTCTATTTTTTTGTTAGAAAGAAGATTAATTGTTTCAAGGTTTTGTCTAATTGGAATTCCATAGTCTAAAAAAACACCATCCCCCATTTCTATAGTAACCTTTTCAAAGGAATCATCTACTACAACTACAGAATTTTTTCCACCAAATCCATCCTCAGAAAAGGTAGAGGCTTTATTATCAGTTATGTAGTGCATCCCATCTTCTAAAAATTTATATTCATACTCTCCTGGTTTAAGCAGGATAACAGTAGAATAAATTCCCTTTGATGTTTCAAACATACGAGTTGATTTTAAATTCCAATCATTCATTGTTCCTACTAGGTAAACCTCCTTAACAACGTGATTTGGATTATATACAAATTCAACCTTTCTAAGAGCATCTATATCTTTCTTATTTCCTACATAAACAACAGAATTTTTTCCACCAAACCCATCCTCAACAAAAGCATCAGCCTTTTCATCAATAACCCACTGCCCATCAACAACAAACTTATAGTTGTACTTGCCTTTTTTAAGATATAATACTTTTTTATAAATTCCTTCTGATTCCTCCATCTTAGTTGATTCTTTAGACCAATTATTAAAATCACCCGCTATAAATACTTCATGCTTACCGCCAATTAATGGCTGATAAATAAATTCGATCTTTATAGTCCCTTTATCAGATGAATTCTTTTGATTGAAATTTGTCAAGCTACTTTTATTTTCAAAATCTCCGAATCCTAACGTTGAGCAACTAAAAAAGATAATATTGAATAGAAAAATCTTTAACTTCACTTAATCTCCTCCCTGATCATTAAACCAATAATCTAATATATTGCTACCATCTAAAATAGTGTATGATCTATTATTATCAAGCCCTGGAAACTCCCCTTTACTCCACTCCCCATCTACTCTAAACTTAAATTGAATTTGCTCACCACTTGCAAGATTGTCAAGCGTAATTGAGTAAATACTGTTATCTGTTGATACTAAAATATGATTATTACATGGCTCACACCAACCATTGAAACTACCTGCAACATCTAAAAAATTAATTTCTGGATTAAAAGATCCAATTTCAATCTGATATGACATGTTAACATTAAACGTAACAGATGTTCCTTGGCTTTCAACTAAAGGAATATCATCAGTAGGGACCTTGGAGCAACTCAAAACAAAAAATAAACAGAACATTAAAGAAAAATATCTCATTTTTTACCTTATTTAACTATTAAAACTGAATTTTTAGCACCATAACCATCATCGATGCTTTCAACCGCATTGGGATCTTCAACCCAAGTATTTCTATCAACTACAAACTTATACTCATACCTACCTGAAGAAAGATTTTTTTCTATTGACCAGATACCATCACCTGCATATATGTCACCATTAGTACCATCATCAAACATAGAATCAACCTTATCACCATTTTTCAACCACTCATTATCAGGAAAATTTCCCGCTAAATTAACCTTTCTAGCTGAAGGGGCCTCATACTGGAATAGAATTTTTCCATTAATCCTATGTGGAGGCGGAAGTCTTTTTTTTATAAAATGAAGTGAACATCCCATCAAAAGAGTAGCTATTAATAAAACTATTTTTTTTTCCATAAAATTAAAAATTAATTATTCCTTGAATTGAAATTTGCTTTGCTTCCATTAAAAGAGTTTCCGCATCTATAATTTTATCACCCAAGCCAGAGTAGAATGATTCAAGATGGGAAGTCAAGGACCCTGCTGCATCTAAAAACTCCTCTCTACCCCTACCATGAAACTCATCACTTACTGAGTCAATAGAAATTGGATTAACACCATATCCAAATGAAAGCCATATCTTAGGCGATAGTTTATATAAAAGTTCTGTATAATTTGAAATAAATATATTTTGGCTACCATTTAAGTCAGTTTTTATATCTAAAAATGGATCATTGTAGTACGGAACTCTTGTATCAAACTTTAGTGTCCATTTATTAAATAAATCATACGAAACTATCAATATACTTTCAACATACTTTGGATAAACAAACAAATCAGGTTGAGCTACCTTGTTTTTAAGATTAATTTCTATTGATTTATTATTTAATTTGAATTTATACCCAATGTCTGATCTCCACAGAAAACCCTTTTCATAACCTAGGACTGTATACTTTTCAAATGATACTTCTGAAAAATCTTGATACCACCTACCGCTAAAATCAGTTTTTTCAATGTACTTATAATAATCTAGCCACCCTAAATCAGAATCAATATCGTTAATCCAATATTGACCTTCTATGTTTAACTTAAATTGATTTAAATAATAGCTTGCATCAAACTCAAATCTATTCCTTGAATATTTATTGGTCAATTCAAAACTGCTAATCAAATAGTCAATTTTAATCTCTAGTGCAGCTGGAAATTTTACATCTAAACCTAAAAATGAGTTGCCACCTTTCATCCATAATACTTGTGATGGCTCTATATTGGAATTTGTGAATCTAGAATACTCACCTGATACTTTAACTCTCATATCATTCTTCCAATTTGAATTGGAAAAACTCATTAAATACTGAAAATCTATTTCATTGGTCTTATGATTTTGAACATTACTTTCAGATGCCTTGGCAGTATAGTTGTATGCAGAAGTTCCTAAAATTATTTTATTATTTTTATTCATTAATTGAACAATTTTCAGTCTCATTGCATTAATATCGTCTTCATCATATCCTGACTTATCAGATAGTAAAATTTGGCTATAAGCCGAAAAAGGAATCATGTAGGAATTGAAATTAGAAACTAAATCTTTCGTTTCCATATAAACCCCGCTATAATTATATCCAAAATTATATTTCTTAAACCCAATATCACCAACAGTATGAAGAGGGTTCTCAAACTTTACTATTCCCATATTATCAAAAGCTGTAATTTTTATATAGTCAGTATTTAACTTCAAATAACTTCGCTTATAATTAAGATGCGTCCTCCACATCTCAGTGTTTTCCTTATTATTATTAATATTTAAAATTGAATATCCTTCAAGCTCCGAATTGAATTTAATATTTATTCCAAAGTTTATATCATGTTCAGGCTTGTCAAGCATAAATCTTTCACCTTTATTTTTAATAAAAATATTTTTTGAGAAGTAATATCCCTTAAATAGCACCTTTGGATTTAGACTAGACTTTACCCCTAAAGATTCCTTGAAATTTTCATTTAAACTCAATCTACCACTAAAATAAACTACTGAGTTCGATCCACCGTATCCATCATCCTCCATTCTGGAATTACTTGGATCTACCTGCCAATTACCATCAACCAGAAACTTGTATCTATACTCACCATATTCTAGTTTCAATTGTATTTTCCAAGCTCCATCTTCATCCCTTTGCATCGGCAATGAAGAGGTATTCCAATCGTTCATACTCCCAACAATAAAAACTGATTCTGCATTCTGATCTTTGTATTCAAATACAATACTGTTATCAGTAAATTCTATAGCCATGAGATTTGTTGTTATCAATAATACTATTAATAAAAAAAAGATTTTCTTCATTTAGAACCAGCCCTTTAAAATTAATTTTAATTCTTTTTTCATATTGCCAGAAGAAACAAAACCATCATCATGAACCAAGCCATACTGACCCCAATAGCTTGGACCATATTGAAGATAAAGTTCTGTGTTCCCATCAGTCCTATATTGTAATTCAGAAAAAATACTAAATCTAGAACCAACTCTATCATCAACAATCATTCCACGAGTAAATATTTTCCACTTATTAGATAGATTAACGCTAATTTCAATTCCTGCTATGTACCTCTCCCCGGATTCACCTAAATCTTTCACCTTAAATTGAGCTAGTAATTTAGCTAAACTATTTTCAACTGATAGCTCTGAAAATAAATCGTAATGTTTGTAGGCTTGTCCCTGCCATTTTTCATCTTTTTTATTTAAAGAAAACTTTCCTTTGAATCCATTGATAAACTCNATATAAATCTCTGCGTAAAGNTTTTTTGTTGGATCAAAAATCTCTTTTGAAACTAATGTTCCATTTGAAAATACCGTAACTGAGTCAGAAATAATTTTCTGATATTCACTATAGTTTAAGACTACGGTAATAGCCTTTTGTGGAACTAGATAATGTGAATTAATCCAATAACCATACCTATTATACTGATTGTCACCCATGTAGTTTCTATATGTACTACCATATGAAAATATTCCTGGATTTACAAACCAATATCCTGTACTTATACTACCCAACTGAAATCCACGAAATTCACTTTTGAATGCAATATTAGACTTGTACAATTCAGCCTTACTGTATGAATTAGTCAAGCTTGTAATAGCTGAATCTCCAGGAACTAAGCTGATAGCAATTTCGCTATTAAAATAGTATTTCCCAATTGCTAATTTTATATCATTAGCAATTACCTGATTAAAATCATTTTTTTTGGCTGCGAAATAATTCTTTCTTTGAAAAAAAATGCCAAAATTAAGTTTATTGTTTAATACAGATTGACGAATTCTGACCAAATGTATATCATCTCCATCACCTTGAGAAAAATCAGAAAAGACATAGGTCATGCTTCCTCTATAGGGGTGCCATAAATCAAACCTTGCCCCCTGTCCATTACCATCATTGTTTATTGATCCTGTATTTACTATACCTAACATAGATCCATCTGTCCAGTAGTGCCTACTTTCTCGAGTAAATAGTGTTGAACTCAATCCTATATTATCGCCTTCCTCTTTAAATCCTATATGTCCTTCCGAAAAAACGGCAAGTGGTCTTGTACTTTCAGAGTAGTCTTTATTAGAATAAAACTTAATATAATAATCTGAATTATTGGTTGGATTTCCATACAATCTATTTTCAAAATATAAATTTGGAGACCAGATATTCCAGTTAAAGGCATCTGATTCATATGCTCTCCCAAACTGCCCTTCATAAAAACCCTCCATTCTCATTGTACTTAATAAAAAAGATGAAAATAAAAAAAAGAAGATGAAAAATTTCTTCATATATTGAGTCCAAATGAAAATCTATAAGTGCTTCCCAATTCTTCATGAGATAGTACAGCTGTATCCAATCTCCAAAGATCTGATTTTAGACCAAAACCAATAGTTAGCTTTTGGTCCATAACCCCTATTCTTGAAGCAAAAACATTATGGAACCATATCTCACTTCCAAAATTCCAATAAGTACCTTCANTGGAAACATTAAAGTCAGCTAAAAAATTTACTGACTCTCTCCATCTATGACATATACCCAATACATGTCTTCTTTTTATTTGTCCACTGTGAGATTGAAACTTAAATACTGGCTCAAGTAAGTTTTTTAATGAATATCCTAAATAAGTGAATTTATTTAGATCAATCAATGCACCAAAATCTAAATCAATATTTGAAGGATTTTGTGTGTTAGATAAATAGTTAACACTAACTGATTCAATTTTGACAGATGCACCAAATCTAATAGGTACATTGTTGGGTCTTATTATACTAGCTACGCTAAGGTAATATATGCTCTCATCGTATAAATTGTCTAAGCTTAGATTCTGAAATGAAAGTCCCATCCTAACAATTGGAGTAGGAAGTGCAACAGAAAGCATGCTATTATGAAGTCCTTTTATACCATACATNTTTTGATATGAAACAATTGATGATAGCTTTTCAACTCTACCTAAACCTGCAGGATTATAGAAAACAGCAGATGCATCATCAGACAAAGCAACAAATGTATTGCCCATTCCAAGTGACCTGGCTCCATTATTTAGAGCGCTAAAATTACCAAGCAAGTAAATAGGTAGTAAAAGAAATAGAATTAAAGTTTTTTTCATTAAATAACTACAATTGACTCTTTGTGACTCACTTCTCCTGATTCAGATTCAAAAAGTAAAATATAAACTCCAAAAGGCACAACGACCCCTCTTTTATTTTTACCATTCCACTTCCATTGATTGCTTGTACTGTCTTTTTTTTCTGCATCCGTGATGTACCTTCCGTTTAGATCAAAAACTTTTACCCTAAAATCTATGATTCTATTGGTTTCTAAAGAAAATTCAATCTCTTCATTTTGATAAGGAGAAAAAATTTTTCCATTTAAAAACACTGCATCTTGAATTCTAAGATTGAGAGTTTCAAATGGAGGCTGTTTATAAAAAGATNTTCTTTCTTGAGGTTTTACTCCCATATCAGGAATTCCATCCTCATCACTGTCTACTTCAAGCTCTGCATAGTTATCAACAACAACTGTTTGAGATGCATTATTTGTCATACCACCNAGGTTATCAGGGGCTGCATCAGGGCTACTTGTATATTCATCACCNCCAGTTATAACGGAGACCAATTTTATAGTTCTTATATCTCGATTTGAAACTCTAAGANNTTCCCAAGGAATCTTNACCTCCATCGATCGATCTAGTGCTCCCGTATTAAGGCTTGNAAAAGATTCTATTGTTTGATCTAAATCTGCCTGGATTGAACCACCTTCTCTAACACTCCAAAACTGAGGACTATTGTTTGTATCCCATGTTCCAATGAAAAAATCAGGATTAATATTGTAAAATTTAAATGATCTTGTCCATGCATTTAGCTCACTCATATCATTGATACCATAATCAGCATGAACATCAATAAAGATCATTACATTGTTGTCCCAACTACATGCATCTACAGCTACATAAAAATATTCTTTGTCCCAAGTAGCTTTCATCTGTCTAATATCATTATTTTCCCCCCAATATGAGTCCCTTGGAGATTCAATCAGGTCTCCATCTAGATTAGAAAGAATTTCTTCATCAGAGCTAAAGTCACTACTGTACCCATCAATTATAATCCTATCTGTTAAGTCTTCACTAGTAATTGAAAAGGCAAAAGAATATAAAATTAATAATGTTAATAAATAGTTTCTCAATATCCTCATTTTAAAATTTGACCGTTGTTTCCATTGAAAAAATGTGCCTCCATAATATTAAAATAAACATCAACTTGTTCATTAATATTTATATTTTGATTAGTCTCTAAATNATGAGAAAACCTTGCTACAAACGAATCAGATGCAATGGAAAAATGAATATTCCAATCTGACCCTAAGTACTCTATAAAGTCAACCTTAACCTTAAGGTTAAAACAAGACTTATCTTTATCTGATGAACTGCTATCATGAATGTGTTCTGATCTGATCCCTAAAACTGATTTTCCTTCTTCTAAACTCTCATACTGATAGTGCTTTTTATTTATTTCTATATCTAAACTATCAGAATTAAAGTACCAACTATTATCTATCTTTTTCAATTTTCCATTGACTAAATTTATTTTAGGTGTTCCAATAAATGAAGCTGTAAAAATATTTTCAGGGTTTCTATATATTAACTCTGGNNTATCAATCTGTTCAATAGACCCTTCGTTCATNACCACTATTCTATCNCCCATTGTCATTGCTTCAACTTGATCATGGGTTACATANATNATAGTAGTGTCTAGTAGCTGATGAAGTCTTTTTATTTCAAGCCTCATTTCCTGCCTCAGCTTCGCGTCCAAGTTAGATAGAGGCTCATCAAATAAAAATACCTTGGCCCTTCTAACTATAGCTCTTCCAAGTGCAACTCTTTGACGTTGTCCCCCTGAAAGTTCTTTTGGCTTTCTGCCCATTAAGCTTTCAATTTGTAAAACTTTAGCTGCCTCTGACACTCTTCTTTCAATCTCTTCTGAATTATATTTCTTTATTTTTAAGCTAAAAGCCATATTTTCTTTTACTGTCATTTGAGGATAAAGAGCATAGTTTTGAAAAACCATCGCAATATCTCTATTTGAGGGATCAACATTGTTAACCAGTAAGCTATCTATAAATATTGTCCCATCCGTTGGCTCTTCAAGTCCAGCAATTAACCTAAGGGTGGTTGACTTTCCGCATCCTGATGGCCCAACCAGTACCAAGAACTCACCGCTTTTAATCTCAAGATTCATTTTCTTTAGAATATTTTCCTTTCCATATGACTTGGTTAAATTTTTCAAGCTTAAAGTGCTCATATACTTTTCCTTTTAATTATTATTACTGTTTAACACTACCCATAGTAAGGCCTGATACTAAAAATCTTGATAAAGATACAAATAGTATGGCAACAGGTATGCTTACAACAACTGCTGCTGCTGCATACATGCCCCACTGAGTTGATAGACTTGCTTGAAATGACTTAAGACCTAGTGGAAGTGTATACATTTTTGGATCCTGCAAAATTATTGCTGCTACTACATACTCGCTCCAACTTGCCATGAAACTAAATAGTGAGGTTATGACAAGTGCAGGACTTGATAAGGGTAAAATTATTTTATAAAAGGCTTGAAAACGTGTACAGCCATCAAGCCTGGCTGACTCTTCAATGGATGGAGGAATAGTATCATAGTAGCCTTTCATCTGCCAAATACAAAAGGGCAGAGCTGTTGAAGAGTATATTACTACAAGACCTATATATGAATTAATTAAACCAAAATAAGAAAGTAAAATAAAAAACGGAAGTAATAACATAGTCGCAGGAAACATCTGCGTTGTTAATAGAGCCGTCATTCCAAACTCCCTTCCTTTAAACTTGTATCTTGACAATGCATATCCAGCTGTAGAGGCAAATACAACGCCAGTTATTGTTACAATAAATGATACTATTATAGAATTTTTAACCCAAAGCAAAAAATCAGTTTCTAAAAAAAGCTCAAAATATGATTTAAGACTTGATCCGCTGTCCCACTTTCCGTTTTTGTTTTTATCAATAAAACTCTCTCCATCATCAAATAAATTATTATTATTTGTATCTGTAAATGGTTCTTCATATTGAATAATTGAAAGAGATCTAGTATGAAAAGCATTATCAGTTCTCATTGAAACAGATATTATGTTTAAAACAGGATAAATGGTTGCAATTGAGAATATAGATAAAAATAAAAATAATACAATTTTTTCAACTTGTGCGCCTTTCACTAATAAACTCCCTCTGTTGCACGGGTCCTCTTTATAAAATATGAAACTAATCCAAATAAGATTAAGAAAATAATCATAGACAAGGCAGCTGCGTAGCCGTATCTATATAAATTAAAAGCAGCTTTATAAACAAAACTAACCAGAATGTGTGTTTGATTCGATGGCTCCCCACCATTGCTTACCAGCCACATAACATTAATGTTGTTAAAAGTCCATACAGTTCCTAGAACAATAGCCGGTAGCATAACAGGCTTTAAAAGAGGCAATGTAATGCTTTTAAACTGCTGCCACCTATTCGCCCCATCAACTCTAGCCGCCTCATATAGATCCTGAGGTATAGACTGAAGTCCCCCTAGTGCAATAACCATCATAAATGGAAACCCTAGCCAAATATTAGTCAATATACATGCTGTAAAAGCCTCAAATGGCTGACTTAACCACTCAACTGCTGGAAGATTAAAATACTTAACTAGAGCTATGTTAATAGCTCCATACTCCTGATTAAACATTCCTCTCCAGCTAAGTGCGGCAATATACTGAGGAATCGCCCACGGAATAATTAATAAGGTTCTAATAATCGGCTTTGCTGGAAGAGTTTGGTTTATAAGTACTGCCAAAAAAATTCCAATAGAAACATGAAAAATAATATTTAGCGCTGTCCAAATAAATGTTTTAATAAGGACTAAATAAAAATTGCTATCTCCAAATACTTTGATATAGTGATACAAGCCAATTATATCCCAATCGTTAAATGTTCTAAGAGAATAGTTTGAAAGAGAAATAACAATGTTATATACAAATGGAAAAATTATTACCGCTGCAATCGCAAGTAACGCTGGAGCAAAAAATATGTATGCAATTTTATTTTTTTTGTAATCAGAAATAAAATCTGGAACCTGTTTACCTATTATAAAAATTAATCCAAAAATGAGTGCAAAAATAATAATCTTGATTATATTGCCTTGAATACCTGGCTCAATTTTTTCATTCATAACCTTAATTTGTTTTAAAGCATTTTCCTGAGCCTTCTTTGCTGCATCTTGAGCAGATACAGTGCCTCCCAATACTGCCTGATACTGATCACGAAGAGCATCCCAAATTGCTCTCATCTCTGGAATTATTGGCATGGGCCTTCCAACTTCAATTATATGAGAAGACTCTTTTAGAAGCTTATTATTTTTAACGATAGAGCTGTTTAATGCATCTTTGGATGAAGGTTGACTGTTTAATTTTGTTGTAAAATATAGCTGAATTTCTTCACTGGTAAGATGCTTCATAAGCTTAATGGTTTGATCTAGCTGACTGCCTTTGATATTTGCGTTAATAGAGTATCCCTTCGTGCTAACCAGAGGTGATGGCCACAATCCAGTTTCACTCACTTTTGGTATTCGAGCTATACCAAAGTCTACCACACCTTGATAGTCACCCCAACTCCAGTCTCCATTAATAATCATGGCTGCTCTACCAGTCTTAAACATCGCATTAGCTATTTCGTAGTCGCACTCTTTTGGAATAATTTTATGTTCATCCCTTAAACTCTTTATAAATCTAAAGCCCTTTTTATTACCTTTAGTATTAAGGTTTGGAGTTTCGTTTTCTGTTAGAAGCCACTCTCCAAAACCTCCAAGCCAAGGGACGTAGAAGAACGGTTCAGTAAAGTTCCAAACTAAACCATATTGATCTATCTTTCCATTTCCATTAATATCGAGTGTTAGCTCTTTTCCAATTCTAATGAGTTCATTCGTATTTTTTGGAGGATATCTAACCAAATCCTTGTTATATATAAGCATTAGGTGATTACCAACAACATCACCTACCATCCAAACTTTGCCCATAGATCGAACCACTGCGTTCTCTACAAACTGATTAAAATATTTTTTTGAAAATAACTTATCGAGAGGTTGAATAATTCCCATAACAGAGAATGGGCCAACTTGATCGGATGGGCCATAGATCAGCTCCGGCCCGCTTCCTCCCATTGCTGCTGCCTGATAGCTTGATCTAAGCTCCTCAGTTTCTCTGTATGTAAGGTTTATATTTATTTCAGGATTGTTCTTTTCATATTTATCACAAACATCTCTCAAAACCTTTCTATTTTCATAGAGCATCTGATGCCAGATGTTAATCGTTGTAATAGAATCTGCTAATAAGAAGGGTGAAACAATAAATAGTAAAACTATTTTTTTAAGATAAGTGTACATTTTTCTAATCTGTAGACTTTCTAAATGAATAGAACTTTTTGTTATATTCCTTAATCATTCTACTGCCTGTAAAGTTAACACCCCCTTTTATGGATGCTCTCATAATCTTCAGCCATCTTGTTTTATCATTGTAAAATGTAGGAATAACATCACTATCTAGGGTAGTATATAAACTATCAGCATCATCTTTATCATTAATNGAATCAACTGATCCAATTGCCCAACCATTTTTTCCATGAATACATCCCTCNGCCCACCATCCATCAATTATAGATAGGTTTGGAACTGCATTTAAAGCGGCCTTCATTCCNCTTGTACCTGAGGCCTCATTTGGTCTTAGCGGAGTATTTAGCCAAACATCCACCCCNGATGTAATTANCCTTCCTAGNTCCATATCATAGTTTTCCAANAAAACAACNGGNACTGATGTTGAAAGNTTATTAGAAAATTCTACAATATCCTGAATTATTTTCTTNCCATTTTTATCNTTTGGATGGGCCTTNCCTGCAAATACAAACTGAATTTTATTTTNNCCAAACTTCTTTAACCTGTTTAGATCTGAAAANATTAATCTAGCTCTCTTATATTCAGCNGCCCTTCGTGCAAACCCAATNGTTAAAAGGTTNCTAGAAAGCTTAAACTGGGTATTTGAGTTTATATATTTAACTAGATCATCTTTCTGGCTCTGATGGGCAGAAATTAGCTCTTCATCGCTTATATTTTTTAAATCTAACAATAAGTTTGGACTAACCTTCCAATCTGGGATTCTTTTATCAAAAAGCTCACAAAATGAACTTCCAACCCAATGAGGATGATAAACTCCATTGGTAATAAAATCTATTTTAAAATCTGGAAATTGTTTTTGAGCTACCTCACCATGCAGCTTTGATACTCCATTTGCAGATCTGCTTAAGTACAGACCTAGTTCAGTCATATGCAATCGTTTTTTTGATGCCAATGTCGGCAACTCTAAATTTTGAGGAACCAACTCTCCCAAAATACTTCTACATCTATCAATCGAAAAGTGATCGTGCCCTGCTTCTACTGGTGTATGAGTTGTAAAGTGGCACCTGCTTCTTACCTTGTCTTTGTTAAAATTATATTTTTTTAACAGTGCGAGCGTGAGAAAGGCACAATGCCCTTCGTTCATATGATAAGTCTTAATACTTTGAAATCCTAAGCTTTCAAGCAGAGAAACGCCTCCAAAACCAAGCACCGCCTCTTGAAGAATTCGATGGTTACTATCTCCCGAGTAAAGCCTTAAAGAAATACTCTTGTCTTCATCTATATTGCTATCAAGGTATGTATCCAAGAAATAGATTGAGACTGATCCACTATTGCATCCTCTTTGAACAAGTTCATAAGCCCTTATCCAAACCTCACGACCCCTTAAAATAATTTTAATTTTATTTGGTAGTTCTTCCAGCCTTTCAGCTGGATTGAAGCTGGGAAATTTTTCTATTTGCTTTCCTGATTGATTTATTGTCTGCCTAAAATACCCTTCTCTATAAAGAAGGGTAACTGCAACCATAGAAAGACCTATATCAGCGGCTGACTTGATATGATCTCCAGCTAGAACCCCCAGGCCTCCGCTGTATGTAGGCAATTCTGAAGAGACACCAATCTCTGCTGAGAAGTAAGCAATTTCCGGATTTTTTATATTCATAATTTATATATCAGTTTCTAATATTTTTTGTTAGATCTTCCAGCTTGTTTTTAATAGAATCTGTCAGTTGATTGGGCTTCATTCTCCAGGACCAATTATGATTAGACAAAGTGCCCGGAACGTTAAACCGAGCTCTTGAGTCTTCTGCAAATAAATCCTGCATCGGCACAACAACAAACTTGCTACTTTTCCTTAGGGTGTAATTTATCATTTTCCAATGAACATTTTCTTTGTTACAATTAAAAAAATTTAGAAGACTATCTTGAGACAACTCATTATGGTCTGATCTCTGTTTTGGTAAAGATTTAAACCAACCCATGATAGTATCATTATCATGAGTTCCAGTACAAAAAAATGAATTGCTATCGCAATCTTTAGAGTGTTGCATTGAATCAGCTTCAAACTGAAAAACCTTCATACCTGGGAATCTATATCTATCTCTAAGCTCTATTACATCTTGGGTTACATCACCAAGATCCTCAACAATAACGTTAAAGGTTTTTATTGCTTTAAGAACAGTATCAAAGAAGTTTGTTCCAGGGCCTCGTAGCCACTCACCATTAACTGCTGTTTTGTTCTTAGTTAGAATTCTATAGAATTTGGCATAGCCTATAAAATGATCAAGCCGTATTATATCAACCATTTGAAATAATTTTTTAAAACGCTGTATCCACCACTTGTATTGCTCCTCTTCATGTTTGTCCCAGTTGTATACTGGCGTACCCCATAGCTGACCATTTTTTTGAAAATCACAAGGAGGAGCTCCAGACTGATAGATCATTCTTCCATTCTCATCTAGATTAAAAAGATGGCGATTTGAATAAACATCTGAGCTGTCATGATCAACATAGATTGGCATGTCTCCTATAACCTGCACCCCTTTGCCTTTGCAATACCTGTGAAGGCTTTGCCATTGATCGTGAAACAAGAATTGAAGTACCATCGCCTGATCAATACACTCCTTTAAACCTAAATTTTTTTCCTTCCACTTCATCCATGGTCTATGCTGGTTGGCCTCCTTATTAGCACAAAACAATGAATAGCCATCAAGCCAATATGAGTTATTATCTTTAAAGTCCTCGAACCTGTTTCTCATATCTGTAGAGGCTTTTGTATTGAAGTCTTTGCTAACTTGCTTAAGTAAAGGAGCCTTATATGCAATGACGTCCTTGAAATTTACTCGGTTGGAGTTAAGCGAGGGTTTAGTTTTGATGGCCGAAGCCTTCAACAGATTTGCCTCTACCAACAAATCTAAACTGATGAGAAGATGGTTTCCAGCAAATGTTGATATAGATGAATAGGGTGAATTAAATTGATCGGTTGGGCCAAGAGGAAGAACTTGCCACAGGCTTTGACCCATATCAGACAGATGGTCTATAAATTTATAGGACTCCGGCCCCAAATCACCGATTCCATGTCCACCTGGTAAAGAGGTCGGATGCAGCAACACTCCACTTCTTTTTTCAACAGACAACTTCATGCATTCAACTACAGCTTTATGCTTAGATTAATAAATAGCTGATTTGATGATACGGTTGATGAAGAATTGAGAGTGAACCTTTGAGTGCTAAAGTAGCTACACGCGGTGCCAAGAAAGGCTCCCCACACAACATCGTTCCAGTAATGATTTTTAGATTCGACTCTACTCCATCCAACAAAAGATGCCAGAATAAAGGCTGGAAGGCCAAATCTGTTTCCATATCTTTTATGAATAAACGCTGCATTAGAAAAAGCCCAAGATGTATGGCCTGAGGGGAACGACCAGCCNCCACCGTTTGGTCTTTTTTTATTAATTGAAATCTTAAGTAGGTATGTTGAACAAATTGTTAGTGCAGAGCCCTTGTAAAACATTTGCCTGCCATCTACATCNTTGTTTGAGGCNGTTAGCCCTATTGATACAATTGGNAAAATTGCCTGAAGCAGATCACCTCCAAGCTCGGCATTGCCCTTTGNCCCAAGCCCAATAGAAAAAAAAGTGACAAGATAAATAATAATTCTATTCTTCATCTACATTAACCAACTTCATAATTATTTTTCCATAGCTTGTAGTTTGTTGTATTTGAATCGGAGACCTGTCTTCTTTTGAAAACCAGAACCGTATATGACCATCGTTCTTCAACAACTTCTTGCCATCTACTGATTTAGGATCTAAAAAAAAAGTTCTATGATTTACATTATTAAATTTAATTTCTTTTCCATCAATAACATCAAACTTAATTTTTATTTTTCTCTTGGAGTCATAGACATCGTAAACAAGATCCTTAATTTTTGACTGATCTCTATCTCTCAAATAAAAAAGAAGGCCAAGAGGATCATAAATTTTATCTGAATATGGGATACTTTTGTTGCCATAGGTTATTAGCTGGTTTAAGGTATCAACCTCTGCATAGTGAAACTGCTTGAACAATCCTTCCTTTATACTCTTTCTAGTTTTTAGTAGAGACCAATCTCTGCTGTTCATTACCACGCTTATGGTGTCTCTGATTGAATAGAACCAATCAAAGGATTTGTTGGTAGTAAGAATCGTTGAAAAAAAAATTTTATCATCGGTCTTTTCAATTGTAATTGTTGACTTTCCAACGTCAAGGCGCCTGAAGCTAACATCATAGTGATAGGTGGTTACCTTGCAAATAGCCAGAGAAAGAAAGATCAATAAAGTAGAGACTGCTTTATTCATTACTGAAAATTTTGTTTATAATCAAATTAATATTGTTGTTTGACCTTTTAAAAAACGCTTCAATTTCATCATCAAACTGATTTGAGTCTGATCTTGGTTGTAGATTTTTCATGATATTAAACAAATCATCAGAGTTGCTAACTACACTTCCGAGATTGGCCTCAACAAGATCAACTGCCTCATCAAGAAGTGATGTATTTGGTCCAAAACAAACCTCATTATAATAGACCAAAGGCTCTATAACATTATGCACGCCTGTAGTGAAGCCTCCACCAACGTATGCAAGTGATGAGCAATAGTAAATATCTGCAAGGATACCTGTTTTGTTTACTATAATTATATCAAAGTTATTTAAATCCATTTGAGGTTTGAAGAACGAGAATGAAAAACAAGATTTTTCCAAAGGCTGCATAATCTCATTTATTGACTTCTCATCGCACTCGTGAGGCACAATAATAACTCTCTGTTTCTTGTTTTTCATATCTAGGTTCCTNTTNGGATACAGANCAAGCATCGATTTGACNATTACATTTATATCAGTCATATCAATNCTACCAAAAACAATATTTGTTGAGTCTAAAATATTTTCTTTAAACATGTTTTTGGGATTGGACCTAGACCTGTTTACTATTTGATTGATTCTAGTATCAGAGATAACTATTAAATTCTTTTTAATCCCTATTTGGTTAAAGGTCTTTTCAACTCGACTTGAGGGGCAAACAATCAAATCAAGCTCCCCATATATAAACTTGAAAAAACCTCTAGCAACTGGCTTGGTCTTCATGCTTCCTGAATGTAAATTAGCGTTGACTAACACAGACCTAATCTTTAACATCCTGCAGCATATAATGCTGTTTGGCCAAACGTCGTGCCTGGTGTTTATGAAATGAGTTGCTCGAGTCGCTCTAAGAAACGTGAAGGTAGACAAGAAAAAATCAAAAGGAAGGTAGCAACAGGCGTCAAACAACTGATCTTCCTTGGCAGAATCAAATATTGTTGGAGAGGAAAAAGTTTGCAATATAAAAAATTTTTCTCTGTCAATCTTTTTAATGATTGGCTTTGTCTGCTCATACTCCCCAGCAGATGCGGCGTGGATTATAATGACCTCTCTGCCTCCTTTATCTTTTAAAATTTTTTTAGTTGCCAATGAAATACTTTCTCTTTGATTTACTAGTTTATTTCTAATCTTAGAGTTGAAAAAACTAGATAGTATTAGCGCAATCCAGATTAGAGGTGAAAGAAGGATGTAGAGGCTATACAGCAGCATACTACTTTTTGGCTTGAATTATTATGTCTGCCATTTCTCTAAACGCTCCCTGACCTCCACATCTTCCTGTTATATAGTCAGCTTGGAAGCTATCCCTAATTGGGCTATTAGATGCTAGCACAGAAAAACCAACTCTTTCAAGAACTGATATGTCATTAACATCGTCACCAATGTAGGCCACCTCATCAAGGTCTATCTTTTTCAGTTTAAGAATTTGTTCGAGATCATTGATTTTGTTTTTTGATCCAAGAATAACATCCTTAATCTTCAACTTTTCTGCTCTTCTAGATACAATTGCAGAGTTCTCACTAGTAATAATGGCTGTTTCTATGTTGTGGTTTCTTAGTATCTCTACGCCCATGCCGTCATATACAGAAAACTTTTTCATTTCCTCTCCCTGGCTGCTATAGTAGATACAACTGTCTGTCCATACTCCATCTATATCAGTAACTGCAATCTTGACTCGTTTGGCCTTGCTTAATATTGTATTGTTCATAGTATTAGTCCAATGTTTAAAGTTTCAATTTCTGGTAGGTTGGTAATTAGCTGGTGCCAGCTTTTTCCAAAGTTAAGTGACTGCCAAATTGTTCCGTTTGTTGTGCCAACATATAGACCATAGTTTTCACATCCATCGTTTGAGGTGGACTTATTGCTGACAGAGAACCACCCATTTACAAGTGGAAACCCCACATCTTGACGATCCCAGGATTTACCTCCATCAGATGAAAAATAAAGTCCTGGGTGCCCATCAGCAGAGACTGATCTGTTGGATTCAATTCCATTAACAGGGTAGGCCCATATTTTTTTGATATTGAACGGATCCACAATATAGCTTGCGATTCTATGATCGATTAAGAGACCTTCAATGGGATGGCTTTGCTCCTGCTTGTTGGTATCATACAAGCTAAGGCTATGAAGCCCATTATCATCGAGAACGACTACATCACCATTTTCATCGATGTTCATCTTAGATGCTTTATTAAAATGATACAAAATGTTCTGGTTCTTGCTTATTGCCTTAGATGTCAGGTTGATCTCGATAATACCAAAGCTTGACATAAGACAAACCAATTTGTTTCTATCTGTTGGATGACACTGAATTTCAGCTATCATAGAGTTAACAAGATGACTGTCAGTGTAAAGACTGAGCAACTGGGTCCACGTTTTGCCCTTGTCCTTACTAAAAATTATATCTCCTGTTGATAGACCTGCGTAGAATGTATTCTGATCAGACTTAAGTCCGGTTGCAATGCATGTTACAATGGCGTTATCATCAACCTTATGATCAATTGTTGAAGGCAGCCAGTGCTTGCCAAAGTCGTTAGATGTGTATACAAGCTGTTGGTTTGACTCGCTCTTTTCAATAGTCAGAACGATAGTTTCCTGGTTTCTATCATCAAATATAAAGTTGTTGATTGAGTATCCCAAGAGATGTGGACCGTTTATTTCCCAAAATTTTCTCTGTGCATCTGAAAAGAAAATAAACGCTCCTCTCTTTGTGCCAACAAGAATAACTAGTTCCTTTACTTCTTTGCCAACAGATAAACTAAGTGGAAGCTCTTTTACAAATGAATTCATGTGTTATTTGGATATTATACACATTAATGAAATTAATTACAAGCGTTGAGAGAAATATTAAAGCTCTTTCAGATCAGATAGAAGTTGGGTGAGCATATCCTTTGCATCACCAAAAATCATTATAGAGTTGTCATACCCAAAAAGTTCATTCTGAATACCTGCAAACCCAGCGTTCATTGTTCTCTTGTTGATCATAACAGTCCTTGATTTGTCAACATTTAAAATTGGCATTCCATATATAGGGCTACTTTGGTCTGATCTGGCTGCGGGGTTAACAACGTCGTTTGCCCCAAGAACAAGCGCAACATCGCAGTCTTCAAACTCTGGATTGATTTCATCTAAATCCTTCAGCTGATCGTACGATATATTAGCCTCAGCCAAGAGAACATTCATATGACCAGGCATTCTTCCAGCAACAGGGTGGATTGCATACAAAACTGTTTTTCCTTTTTGCTCAAGAAACTCTGCAACCTCTCGTACGGCATGTTGAGCCTGAGCCACCGCGAGGCCGTATCCAGGAACAACAATAATTTTTTCTGCCGCATCAAAAATCATAGCAGCCTCTTCAGTAGAGTAGCTCTTTATATTTACCTGCTTTTCTGAAGCTGATCCAGCAGCAACATCACCACCAACTGCTCCAAATATTACATTTGCAAGAGATCTATTCATCCCCTTGCACATAATCTGTGTTAGAATCATACCAGAAGCTCCAACTAGGCTACCGCAAATTATAAGTGCGTTGCCTGCAGATGGATTTGTTTGAAATAGAACAAAGCCGGTCATAGCCGCCGCAACTCCTGAGTAGGAATTAAGCAGTGATATAACAACGGGCATATCAGCCCCTCCAATTGGAATAACAAGCAGTATTCCCAAAAGGCCTGCAAGGGCTACAACTACATAGAAAGAGCTATACCCTCTTTCTGGTATAGTAAAAGAAACAGCCACAATCAAAATCGCTATAACAGCGTTAACTATCTGCTGAGCTGGAAATGTAACCGGTTTCGTGGTCACTAGACCCTGAAGCTTGCCAAATGCAATGAAGCTTCCTGTAAAGGTTAGTGTTCCAACGAGGACGCTTAGAACGATTGATACAATAAAAAATATAGAAGGCTCAGCTCCAGCGGCCATTTGTGCCTGTCCCTTAAAAAACTCCGATGAAGCTACCAAGGCTGATGCAGCCCCACCGAAACCATTGAAAATAGCAACTAGCTGCGGCATCTGGGTCATTTCAACCTTAACGGCGAAAAAGCCTCCTATCAATGAGCCAACTATCATCGCAACAACTATCATCGTTGGATCTAAATCTGTTCCAAGCCAAACGGTTGCAACAACAGCTATAAGCATTCCTACAGATGCAACTAAGTTTCCGTTTCTAGCTGACTTTGGATGGCTCAACATCTTGATTCCATATATAAAGCAAACAGCTGAAACTAGGTATAATATATCAACAATATAGTTCATATTTATTTCTTCTTCTTAAACATTTTAAGCATTCGATCTGTGACCATAAAGCCACCCACCACATTAATCATTGCAAATGCAACTGCCACAAACCCCAGCCACTTAGCAATGTCACCATCTACGGTTGTAGCAAGAACCGCGCCTATGATAGAGATTCCTGAAATTGCATTTGATCCAGACATCAGGGGTGTGTGAAGGGTTGGCGGAACCTTGGTAATAATCTCAAAGCCAACAAAGACTGCAAGTATTAGTATGGTTATTATTTCAATGTTCAAAACTTTACTCCCTCTTCAATGGCGCTCTTTGTTCTGTCATCCACAACCTCACCGCCTTTAATAAACATAGCACCATCAATAATCTCATCTTCAAGATTCATTGCCTTGCTCTCCTTATTAAATCCATGCAACAAGAACGCGCTGACGTTCTTTGAATAAAGCTGGGATGCATGAACGCTCATTGTTCCGGCAAGGTTAACAGTGCCATCTATAATTACACTTTTCTCAACAACAACCTTATCAGGCTCTGTTAAGCTGCAGTTGCCACCATTCTCAGCAGCAAGGTCCATTATAACAGAACCAGGCTTCATCATCCCAACCATATCGCTGCCAATCAGAACTGGCGCTGGCCTTCCTGGAATTAAGGCAGTAGAGACTACGATGTCAGATGCTGCGACTCTATCCTCAAACAGCTGTTGCTGCTTCTTCTTGTACTCATCCGAGGTTTCTTTGGCGTAGCCACCTTCTCCAACGCCNTCATNCTCATCAGANTCAACCTCTANAAACTTAGCTCCNANGCTTTCTACNTGNTCNTTTACNTCGGGCCTAACATCTGAGGCCTCAACCTGCGCCCCCAAACGCTTGGCNGTCGCTATGGCAGATAGNCCNGCAACTCCAGCNCCTATTACAAGAACCTTTGCCGGAGGAATTGTACCNGCNGCTGTCATCAAAAGAGGCATATACTTCTCNATNTGAGAAGCAGCTATCAGCACCGCCTTGTAACCGGCTATGTTGGTCTGAGAACTAAGNGCATCCATTTTCTGTGCCAGCGTAGTTCTAGGAACTAGGTGCATTGAAAAGCCTGTTATATTTTTTTTGCATAGACTTTGAACCTTATCTATTTCCTTCATGGTTTGGAAGAACGATATAAGCATACATCCATCCTTAATTTCTGAAATCTCTTCGTTGCTTGGAGGGTTAACCTTCGCTACTATGTCTGCATCTGAATACACCTGGCCTGAAGATGGTGCTATCGTTGCGCCAGCGTTCTGGTAGTCAGAGTCAGAGAAGTATGATTTTTCGCCAGCCTTGGTTTCAACAACTACTGAAAATCCTGCAGCTATCAGCTGCTTAACAGATGACGGAATAAGGGCAACTCTCGTTTCGTTTGGCTCAATCTCTTTGGGTACAGATATAATCATTTATACAAAAAAGTTTAGATTAAAATTTAACATGTATTTGTTTTAAAAAAATAGATAAAACTATAAACAACTATTATTATTTATAGCTTTATCAATTAAATGTATTTATTTAATTTTCAATAGAATGAAAAGCATACCATTTTTTATACTTACCGCCTTCTTTTCTTTTTCTTTCATGGATGATGCCTGGAGGTTTAAGTCCGATGGCCCCCTTGAAAACATTGGCAGCACAAGAACATTCTCTGATAACGTGGTTATAAAAAATGATAAGATAACCATCAACACCGATAAGGTAATCCACCGCATCGATCAAGAAGAAATGAAGATGTACGGAGGCGTTGAAATGTTTACCGATCTAGAGACACTTTTCTGTGACACCATGTTCTACTGGCTTGATAAAGATTTAATTAGAGCAAGTGGCAACGTGTTTTTAAAAAGGGAGAGCCAGGGCATAAAGTCTAACGAAATGTTGATTACCATGCAGGACTCCGTAATAGAAAAAATTGAGATAACCAAGTCGGCGTATGCCTACAACCAAGGATCGGCTCGAATAAAAAAAGATGAGCCCCCTAAGAACTTTGTTGATGAAATGATAAGTAACTCAATGACCGTCCAATTCAACAACAACGAGGCATCAAGCATTCAAATGAAGGGCATGGCCGAAACAAAATACCACGCGATAGAGGACAGCCTTCTTGTAGGCAAGAACGATGTGTCAGGAGATAGTATAAGCATACGAATCAAGAACAACGATCTATATAGAATTGAGGTGTACAACAACTGCAGGGGAGAGTTTATTCCAGAGTCAAGCAACTCAAGCATCGACTCCCTCATTACATACAGAGGTGACTACATTGACTACAAGGTGAAGGACAGAATAAGCTTCTTAGAGGGTGAGTCCCATATAGACTACCAAGGAACAACGCTAGAGTCAGAGCTTATTGAGGTTGATTGGAGCACCAACAAACTACTTGCATTCAAGAAGAGCGACGTATTCCCTGTTATCTCACCTGAGGGTGAGGATCCAATCAGAGGGGACACGCTGAGGTACAACATGATCGAAAAAAACGGAGTTATTAGCCATGGAAGAAGTAAAATGAACGACTCATACTTCCATGGAGATGAGCTATATAGGAACGATCCAAACCTTTACCACATCAAGGACTCTAAATATACCTCCTGCGATCTTGATGAGCCCCACTTCTACCTCTGGAGCAAGAAAATGAAGATAATCCCAAACGACAGGGTTATTGCTAGGCCCCTTTGGCTGTATGTCTTTGACGTTCCTCTTGTAGGTATACCCTTTGCTGTCTTTCCGAACAAAGGCGGAAGTCGTCACAGTGGCTGGATTATGCCCTCATACGGATACAGCAGATCAAGCGGGAACTACCTGCAGAATCTAGGCTACTACTACGCACCATCTGACTACTACGACCTAAAGTTTTTACTTAACTTCTACGATAAAAAAGGAATCAACGTTCGATCGTACTTTAGGTACAAGAAAAAATACAGCTTTGATGGATCGATAACATCCACCATATCCCAAAATCTATCCGGAACCAATGACATCTCAAACCTTTTTAACTCCTATACCAACAACTTCGATCTAAATTGGAACCACAAACAAAAGATAGACCCAACCCAGAACCTTAATGTTCGATACACGTACCTAACCTCCAACTCGTTCTACCAGCAGAATGATATCGGCTACGACCTTGAAACTCGTTTGAAGCAGAAGCTTGAGTCATCGCTAAACTATTCAAAAAATTGGAGGGAGTACAAGAACTCCATGTCTGTAAACATATCTGAAAGCTACAACCTTCTTGTTCAGCAGTCTCCACCAGAAAATCTAGCAGATACAGCGATAGTGAAAATAAGAAACCTTCCCAGATTATCGTTCAGGCACATGCAAAGCCCTCTTTTTGGGATCGGTGACAGATGGTACAACAACACCTACTTTGGCTATAGCTCTAGCCTAAATGGAATTCAAAAGATGAAGGCCGTGGCTAAAGAACTTTACGATGGCGCCTATGGCTGGGATGATGATCTGGTATCAAACTACAACTACTACATAAGGCACGCATTTAGCTTTCGATCTCCTCAAAAGGCCTTTGGATGGCTCAGCATCAGCCCAAGCATTAATCTTAAAGAGGACTGGATAGCCAACTACAGATCTCCAGATATCGATGAATCAGGAAACTTTATTATTGATGACAACAATAGAGTGTCTTACAGCGTTAAGGATGGCTTCAAGAGAAGGCTTACAATGAGAGGTTCTATCAGCCTGCAAACAACTCTGTATGGGCTTATTCCTTTTAGAGTAGGGCCTCTAAATTCTTTAAGACACACAATTACACCATCCATTGGCACCAGCTACGCTCCTGATTTCTCGAAGCAGTTCCTAGGATTCTACGACTGGGGGTACTTCGAAACCGATGCGAGCGGAAGGGCATTTGATCTGTTTGAAGGATCGTACGTTGGACGAACGCCAACAACATTCAACCAGATCTACAGCCTATCCATTGCCAATGACTTCCAGGCCAAGATTAAAAACAGCGACAACAGCTACTCAAAGATTAAACTCCTAAGCTGGAACCTCGCATCAAGCTACTCACCAACTGCGGACAGCCTCAACTGGAGCAACGTAACCTCATCCATGAGAACCAGGGTTGGGGCGTTCTCTCTAAGCCTGTCTATGAGACACAGTCTATACAAAAGAGTTCAAACAGGCTCCGGCATGGTAACAGTAAACGAGTTTTCTAATCTGCCAGAGCTTAGGAACCTAAACGCCTACACATCGATCAAGCTTAACGATAAACCCTCTACGGAATCCTCCAGCGAGGATGGCGGGGCCTGGAACGCAAACATGTCGCTACGCTACCTGATTGAATCATCGCTTAGTGACTATAGCTACAACAAGAAGCTGTGGGTTGGGCTAAACCTTAACCTAAACCTTACAAAAAAATGGAGGCTTGGATATCAATCAAGGATGGATATAACCAACAATACCATCACAAGCCACAGCCTTAACATCAGGCGCAACCTTCACTGCTGGGAGTTTACATTTGGATGGACCCCAAGCGGACCAGGAGAAGGGTACAGGCTTCACATTTATGTGAAAAATCCAGATCTGCGAGATATAAGGGTTAGATCAACAGGTGGAAGATACTTCGGATCTTAAAAAATTATTTTGAATAGTCATTTAAGTTAATCAAATTAAGATGTTATGAAACTATCTGATATTATTGATCCCAACAATATTATCGTTCCCATCAAATCAACTATAAAGGAACATGCTATCCAAGAACTGCTGAGGCACATGGAAAAAAACGGTAACCTTTCCTCAACGGCTAAGCTCAACGACTTTATTAATAGCCAGGAGAAAGCGTTCTCATCCGCGGCAGGAAAGGGGGTTGCGTTTCCATCATGCGGATCGATAGAGGTTGAGAACGTGATTGCTGTTCTGGGTGTTTCAAAGAACGGGGTTGCGTTTAACGCGCCTGATGGACTAAAGTGTCACCTAATACTGCTCACCCTTTCAAGCAAGAAAGACCCAACAAAGCGCAGGAGGCTTGTACATATGTTCCAAGATATGATATCCAACATAGAGATTAAGTACAGCATGATGGAAGACGGTAGCGTAGAGTCTATCCATAACACGATCATCGATTGGGAGCAGAAGAACATGGAGAACCTGTAGAATGGGAGATAAAGTTTCAAAGGTAAAGGGCACCAACGACTTCCTTCAAGAAGAAGCAAAAAAATTTATAAAACTAGAAGGCATGGTACACTCTATAATGTCTTCCTACGGTTACAACTTTATAAAGACCCCGGCATTTGAGAAGACCGAGCTCTTTGTGCGATCCGTTGGAAAGGACTCGGACATCGTTAACAAGGAGATGTATACCTGGCTTGACAACGGAAAAACAAGCCTAACGCTAAAGCCAGAAGGCACTGCGTCTGTTGTGCGCGCCTTTGTTCAGAATAACATAGGGGCCTCATCACCTATAAACAGGCTCTACTACGTTGACGCTTTTTTTAGAAGGGAGAGACCACAAAAAGGACGGTTTAGACAGTTTCATCAACTTGGGATTGAGGCGATTGGGTCAGAGAACCCGGAGCAAGACGCTGAGGTGATAGCCGTTGCCTACAGCCTCTGCAACCATCTGGGCCTGTCAAACGTTGTTACCAAAATCAACTCTATAGGATCCTCAGAGGCAAGAGCCAGCTACAGCCAGGCTCTAAAAGAATTTTTAATACCGCATGCAGATAAACTATCTGAAACAAGCAGAGCCAGAATGGACTCCAATCCACTGCGTATTTTAGATACCAAGATACCTGATGAGATAGGGCTCATTAAGAACGCGCCTGTTATATCGGACTTCCTTGATGGTGATGACAGAAAGCACTTCGAAGACGTTCTTGAAACGATGGAGTCTCTTGGGCTTAAGTACGAAATAGATCCGAGGCTTGTACGGGGTCTTGACTACTACAACCGAACAACATTTGAAATGGTCTCAAGCGACTTGGGCTCTCAGAACGCAGTTCTTGGCGGAGGCCGGTACGACTCTTTGGTTAAAGACCTGGGTGGCAAGCCAACGCCTGCGATTGGTTTCGCGGCAGGAATAGAGAGGCTGATTTTGTGCATGAACCAGGCCAATCAGTCTGCTCCAGATAAAGGGCCCGATGTATACATATGCCTGGCAGGTGACGATGCGATCAAGGCAGGCGCGCCCATTGCCAAGCAGCTTAGAGATGAAGGGCTGACCGTTGTACAAGAAACGCTAAGAAGATCGATAAAGTCCCAGCTCCGAGATGCAAACAGGCTTGGATCCAAATGGGCTATTATCATTGGCCAGGACGAGGTTGATGCAAACACCGTTCAGCTTAAGAGCATGGACCAGGGAGGCGATCAGTCCGAGGTTCCTAGCGGTGATCTGCTTAAGCGCATCAGGGGTTAGCATGCGATCAAAGTACGTTATAATCTGCCACCTTCACGAGCTTACACTTAAAGGAAAAAACCGCGGAAGGTTCGAAAGAAGGCTCTACAAAAACATCCGGACTCAGCTTGGGGGCCTCCCCTTTAAATCCGTATCGAACAAGAAGGCCAGGGTCGTTGTTGCTGGCGTTGATGCGAGCCTTTGGGATCGCTACTCAAGCCGCCTTGTGGGGGTCATGGGAATTATTGGATGCAGCCTGATGAGGATAACCGAGCCTACAATGGAAAACATCAGAGAAGTTGTTAAGGACCTTGTATCTCAAACCAGCTTCAACTCATTCAGAGTTAGCTCACGCAGGTCAGATAAAAAATTTCCGGTAAAAACTCCGGACATCAACATAGAGATAGGCAGCATGGTTCAGAAGCTTAGCGGAAAGCCGGTGAGTCTTAGAAACTACGACTGCAACATCGCAATCGAAATCATCGAAGAAAGCGCGTTTGTTGGGATGAACAAGGAGAGGTGCTTCGGAGGCCTTCCGGTTGGATCAACGGAGAAGGGTCTTTCGCTGATTTCTTCTGGGCTGGACTCTCCAGTTGCGTCGTTTCACATGATACGTCGTGGAATGCAACTTGACTACATCCACTTCCACAGCGCTCCAGCAACTAGCCCTCAGTCGATTGAGAACGTTGAGAAGCTTGTCGATAGGCTGTGCCACTACCAGATAGAGTCAACCCTGTACATCGTTCCACTTCTAAAAATTCAGGAGAAGATTATGAAGCACGCGGTAGATTCCAACTGGGTGATACTGTTTAGGAGGGCGATGCTTAAACTGGCAACAAAGATCGCGCACAAGAACCGGATCAACGTGCTTGTAACAGGAGAAAGCGTTGGACAGGTAAGCTCGCAGACCATATCCAACATCAGATCGGTTGACCACGCATCGGACCTGCCGATCCTTAGGCCCTTGGCCGGCACGAACAAGGACGAGATCATGGAGCTGGCGAAGAAGATTGAGACGTACAACATCTCCAACCTTCCCCACCAGGACTGCTGCACCTTCTTCCTTCCTCCATCCCCAGAAACAAAGTCGAAGCTTGACCTTGTTCTTATGGATGAATCTAAAATTGATCTTGGTAATTTGATGGAAGATGCCGAAAATAATACAGAAATTAAAACAATAAAGTATAACTATGAAGAAGCTACTTAGCTGGAACGTTAACGGAATCAGGGCCAACATCAAAAAGGGTGGCATGGACAGCGTTGTCGATATCAACCCCGATGTAATCTGCCTTCAGGAGACCAAGGCCACACAGGACCAGGTTGAGCTCAACCTTCCGGACTATCCACACCAGTTTTGGAACAGCGCGGAGAAGAAGGGCTACTCAGGAACCGCAATATTCTCAAAGACCAAGCCGCTGCATGTAGACTACGGCATCGGAATAGAGAAGCACGACAACGAGGGCCGGGTTATAACCGCGTCATATGAAAATTTTTATCTTGTCAACGTCTACGTACCAAACTCCAAGAGGGGGCTGCTTAGGCTTGACTACAGGTGCAACGAGTGGGAGGTCGACTTCCTTTCCTATCTGAAGGAGCTTGAGTCAACCAACCCGGTGGTTCTTTGCGGAGACCTGAACGTTGCGCACACAGAGATCGATCTTAAGAACCCTCAGTCAAACAAAACAACCGCCTCCAACCCCGGAAACGCTGGCTTCACAGACCAAGAAAGAAAGAGCTTTGAAGATATGCTAGAATCCGGCTTCATCGATAGCTTCAGGGAGTTCAACAAGGAGGGCGGTAACTACACCTGGTGGAGCTACATGTTCAACGCCAGGACGAACAACGCGGGCTGGAGAATCGACTACTTCATGGTCAGCCAGATTCTTCGATCAAATCTAAAGGGCGCCGACATTCTGCCTGATATAATGGGCAGCGATCACTGCCCCGTAACGCTGGACATAGAGATATAAGATGACGCCGAAGCAGATCAAGTACCTGAAGTCGCTCCACAGAAAGAAGAACCGATACGCGGAGGGAGTGTTCCTTGTAGAGGGCTACAACCTAGTGAGCGAGGCCATCAGCACCAGGCAGGACATTATACAGGTATTTGTGACCGATCAGTTCACCCAGACCGATCACGGAAGGAGCATCGAGAAGCAAGCAATGACCCACGAAATCAAAATTTTTAAGGCGAAGGCCAAGGCCATGGAGCGCGTGAGCCAGAACCAAAGCTCTCCAGGCGTTTTGGCTGCGTTGTCAATGGGAACCACCAACGATATCAACACACTATCAACACTCAAGGGCAACGTTTTGGCGTTTGACGAGGTCTCGGATCCCGGCAACCTAGGAACCCTTGTAAGAAGCGCGGCCTGGTTCGGTGTAGATCACATCGTTCTTTCGAAGAACTGCGTTGACATCTACAACTCCAAGGTCCTCAAGTCGTCCATGGGCGCTCTGTTTTATATGAAAACGATTGTTATAGACGACCTTGTTGGCGCGATTGAGAGACTCAGGTCCTCCAAGAGGATCGTCCTTGGCGCGGACATGAAGGGCGACAGCGTTTCGTCTCTGAAGCTTGGCAAGAAGAGCTGGGTGCTTGTTGTTGGAAGCGAGGCCCACGGCATCAGCGATGGCGTTTCAAATGAGATAGACAGGAGCGTGGGCGTTGAGGGCAAGGGCTTCATCGAGTCCTTGAACGTAGCCTCTGCAGGCAGCGTACTACTTAGCCAGCTCTGCAACTAAACCCCTACTTAATTTTTATTTAGCTTGATGGGAGGATATAGCCCTTAAGCTTTTTATCTAGCGCCCTGGCGTTATCAACAAGCCCATTTAGCATGGACCAGAACTTTGGGCCGTGGTTCTTGACCTTGGTATGCACGAGCTCGTGAACTATAACGTAGTCGATCAGCTCCCTTGGCAGGTTTATTAGGTTGATATTCAGGTTTATGTTGTTCCTTGAGGTGCAGCTTCCCCACAGGGTTTTCTGGCTTTTAATACTGAGCCTGTTGAACGGCAGGCCGTGCAGGTTCGATAGCTCGTTGATTCTGTTGGTAAGGTAGTCAACCGCCTGCTCCGCAACGATAGGCCTGCTGTGGCTACTGCTTTCCGCAAGACGCTTCAGCTTGGCCAGCGTTCGATCGATCCAGCTCTTCTTCGAAAGAACAAACTCCGCCGCCCTTTCATATGATACCCTCCTTGGAATCGATACCCTGATTGTAGATGGTGGCTTGATGGACATGTTTATCCTTCGCGCCCTTTGGCTTATCCTAAACTCTACAGGACCAACGCCATCAATATCTATGACCTTTTCTTTCACTTTAATTTTTTATAGTTATCGGTTTTACGCCACTCGTGCTCACAGTCGTTGCAGTACCTGTC
>NHIV01000057.1 GCA_002170735.1 bacterium TMED198
AATAAATAGATTTGTATTGATATGAATAGATTCAATATCACCACCTGAAGAATTCATAATGTACATATCAGATAAATTTTCAATTGATACTGAACTTTGGCCTGAACTAACAGTATCTCTTAAGCTAAATGACTCAGTTCCGTTTTCACTTGAAGTGACAAACTCATTAATTCCAAGCTCAAATATTATATCGGCAAAAAGGCCATTATTAATTTCCATTGATATTAAATTTGTATCAAGATTATTTGATCCTTTATCCATAATATGAGCATCTATTATTGATACTCCTGCAATTCCAGAAAAAGGCATTTCTTCCTCTACTTCTTGTGAAATCTCCACATCAGCAGTTAGGCTTGAGAATTCAGATAAAGAAAAATTAATGCCTATTGAAAGCTCAGATGAGCTACTAATCAACTTCCCCGACCAAAGAGACAAATAACAGTTATCATCGCTCCAAATAAACTTAGAGGTTGAAGGAATTGACAATCCTGTTACTGATAAGTCTTGAGGGCTTTGTGCCTCGCATTCTGATTCATTGACTAGATAATCATCACATACTATGTTGTATGCAGCATCATCTAGACATAGGCATGGAAATAAAAAGCCTACACTTTCATAGGTAGGATCATTAGCGCAATTATTTGTAAAATCTAAATCAAAGTTTAAAACTTCATCATAAAGCTCTTCACAATCAGATAAATTTGGATTTAGACTTTCTCCTGTAATATTATAACTATTTACCAAACTAAGAGCTCCAGGCAGTTTTTTATTTGCTAAGTTATTATTTATTGCTTCTTCACCCGAAATATTTAAAAATGAAATAGAATTCCAAACTGTATCAGCATCAGTGTCATACAAAATAATTGAAAAATCATTTATTTCATAAGGAAAAGTATTATTTATATTCACCCCAAAACCACCAGATCCAATTGTGAGGTAATGAATTGAATTGATACCAACTATTTCTGAGAAATCACTATCTGAAAAAATTTGAATTGATTCTGTAGTTTCATCTGAAATAGGAAGAACATTAGAAATACCTAATTCTTCAAAAACTGATGATTCAGGAATGCATTCATAACTTCCTATTGATGGAAAAGGTATTGAAACAGGATCAATACTAAAGTCTCCAGCTAAATCTTCAGATGAGGGTGTTGAAAATGAAATTGGTGGAATATCAATAGCACCAACATTAATATAAAATAGTTCATCCTCAATATTTATCAAACCACTATCAATTACCGTAGCATCAATTGATAGAAGGAAATCATCTGAAGGAGTACATATTCCATCGCCATTTTCATCTTCAAACTCTTCATTGCTATCCCATACACCATTTTCATTCAAGTCTACGAAGTATTCCTCACAAGGTATATTAATCATATTATCAGGAGAACTTATTGTAGCCATACTATACTTAGTATTAATTAATGGCATTGTAAGAGGGAGTTTCCAACTTGGTGCTTGCCATTCATCTGGCAATCTAATATCACATGAAATAAATAAAAAGTATACAATAATTAAGACAGTACTAGGCTTCTTAATCTTATATCGCATAAAATTATTAGTATCTATAATCTTTCGATTTAAATGGGCCTTTTTTATCAACCCCTAGATAATCAGATTGAGCATCTGTCAACTCAGTTAATTGAATTCCTAAATGATCTAAGTGCAATCTAGCAACTTCTTCATCTAAATCCTTTGGAAGAACATGAACTCCTACTTGGAACCTCTTGCTCCATAAAGCTATTTGAGCAAGCACTTGATTAACAAATGATGTAGACATCACAAATGATGGATGACCTGTTGCATTTCCTAAATTAACTAATCTTCCTCTTGATAAAAGAATAATAGAATGTCCATCGCTAAATTCAAATCTATCAACTTGTGGCTTAATATTAAACTCCTTAACATCTGATGAGTTCTCTAAAAAATCTACATCAATTTCATTGTCGAAATGTCCGATGTTACATACAATTGCATTGTTCTTCATCTTAGACATATGATCACCATTTACAATATCTCTATTTCCTGTAGCCGTAACAACAATATCAGCATATTTGCAGGCCTGATCCATTGTAACTACACTATAACCTTCCATTGCAGCCTGTAAAGCGCAAATTGGATCCACTTCAGTAATAAAAACTTGAGCCCCATAACCTCTTAGAGATTGAGCACAACCTTTCCCTACATCCCCAAAACCACAAACGACAACTTTCTTGCCTGCAACCATAACATCAGTGGCTCGTTTGATTCCATCAACTAAAGATTCTTGACATCCATATTTATTATCAAATTTAGATTTGGTCACTGAATCGTTCACATTAACAGCAGGAAATGGTAGACCTCCATCATTAAATAGCTCATAAAGCCTATGTACACCTGTTGTAGTCTCCTCCGAAACTCCAAGAATATCTGGTATTAAATCTTTTCTTTTATTTAGAACTATACTTGTAAGATCACCACCATCATCCAATAAAAGATTGGGACCTCTACCATTAGAAAAATCTAAGGTTTTATCAATGCACCACCAATACTCTTCTTCAGTTTCACCCTTCCAGGCAAACACTGGAACATTATTTTTTGCTAAATATGCAGCTGCATGATCTTGGGTAGAATAAATATTACATGAAGACCATCTTACCTCTGCACCTAAATCAATCAAAGTATCTACTAAAACAGCTGTCTGAATAGTCATATGGATACAACCTGAAATTCTTGCCCCAGATAGTGGCTTTTCATTGGAATATCTTTCCCTTAGAGCCATTAAGCCAGGCATTTCAGACTCAGCAATTAGAACCTCTTTCTGACCGAAATCTGCTTTTGATATATCAGCAACTTTATAATCATCTTCTATTTGAACATTTGACATTTAAATATTATCCTTTAATTTTTGTGAAAAATCTGTTTTTTCCCAGCTATAACCATCTCTTCCAAAATGACCATATGAGGCTAAGCCTGAATAGATTGGCTTCTTTAAATCTAAAAAATCTATTATTGATTTTGGCCTTAAATCAAATGTTTTATTAATTAACTTAATTAGATCTACCTCTGGCACTTCCCCTGTTCCAAAAGTNTGAANAAAAACAGANGTNGGNTCAGCTATNCCAATACAATATGACAGNTGAACCTCACACTTTGAAGCCAATCCAGCAGAAACAATATTTTTTGCTATATATCTTGACATATAAGCTGCAGATCTATCTACCTTTGATGGATCTTTACCTGAAAAAGCTCCACCACCATGCCTTGAATAGCCTCCATAAGTATCTACAATAATTTTTCTTCCTGTCAAACCTACATCGGCATATGGGCCTCCCTCTACGAATCTGCCCGTACCATTAACTATAAAACCTTTTTCATCAAAATCTAATTTTATTTTTTGAATAACAGGAATAATTACGTTTTCTACAATTTCATTCTGAATATAATTAAACTCTGATTCTTCATTTCCAAATTTTTCAATCATATTTTGATGCTGAGTGGCAATAACTACTTTATCAATTGCTTTTGGTTTTCCTTTATCATCATATGAAACTGTAACTTGACTTTTACCATCTGGCCTTAGCCAAGGAAAGTCATATTCTTTTCTTATTGTGGCTAAACGCCTTGTCAATTTATGCGACAGCTGAATAGGCAAAGGCATAAGCTCCTCAGTTTCATTACAGGCAAAACCAAACATTAGACCTTGGTCGCCTGCACCCTGTTCATGATTCACCCCTTCATCTACACCTTGTGCTATATGAGGGCTTTGAGGTTTAATTACACACTTAACTCTATATGGATCAGTTCTTTTATTTTCACTACCTAAATAGTGGTCACTGTAACCAATATTGCTGATAGTATTTCTTGCTATTTTTTCATAATCAATTGATGCGTCAGTAGTAATCTCACCAGAAATTACTACAATCTGATCTGAAATTAATGTTTCACAAGCTACCCTGGCATTAGGGTCTTTTGACAATATTTCATCTAAAATTGCATCTGAAACTTGATCGCAAACCTTATCAGGATGACCTTCAGTAACAGACTCTGATGTAAAACTATAATTATTCATATTTAACAACCTCTTCAAATCCTATTAAAGCATTTTCTAGTTTGATATTTTTTAATTTTGAGTTACTCATCACAATTACGTTCTTTAAACTTGAACTTTCAACAATACAATCATCCATTATTGTTACATTCTTAAGTATAGAATCTTTTATTGTAGAAGATTTAGAAATATAATTCTCACCGTTCTTTGAAATTAAATAATTATTGGCCTCCAAAAGACTTTTAATATTCCCACAATCTAGATAATTCTCTACCTGTACAGTTTTAAATTTAACACTATTATTAATCATAAAAGACAATGCATCTGTAAGTTGATATTCATTCTTTGTTTTCAATTTACCATTTATTAAAAACTTAATAGCTTCTTTTAATTTCTGTTCATTGCTAATTTTATATATACCAGCAATTGCTAGATTTGAATGAGGGTTAAGTGGCTTTTCAACTAGATTGCAAACAAAATTAGAATCATCCAAATCAACAATACCATACTTTGATGGATCCTCAACCGTAACTGTGCCTATACAATTACTACATGTAGAAAATTCCTCTTTGTTGAATTCCATCAAAACATCACCTAGGAGAATAACTATCTCTTTTTTTCTATCTTTTAAAGCTTGAAACACAGCATGACCCAGTCCTAATCTTTTTTCTTGAAAAATAAAATTTATATTATTTCTTGGAAAAACATCACCAACAAATTTAATTATTTGCTCAGAATAACTCCCAATGATAAGATCAATTTCAGATACTCCCAACTCAAATAATTGCTCAATATTATGTTGCAAAATGGGCTTACCACCAACAGGTATCAAACATTTTTGAACATAATCTGTTATTGGAGTCAATCTTTTGCCATTACCTGCAGCTGGAATAATAGCTCTCATATCTTTATATTTCCTCCATAACTATGCTAGGCCCAAAATCTGTCAAGCTAAGGACTTCATCACCAAACGTTTTGAAATTCTCAATGAACATTTTAGATAAATTTAGTGCTTCCTTATCATAATCCTCTTTGCTTGACCAGCTTGCTCTTGGATTTAAAATTTCCGAATCAAGACCTTTAATAGTTTCAGGATAAGACAGATTGAAAAAAGGATCTTTCTTAAAAGTAGAATTGTTTACTTCCCCACTTAGAATTTGATCAATAATCATTCTTGTAGATCCAATTTTAATTCTGCTTGCACCATTTAAGGCCGATCCACCAACCCAACCTGTATTAACTAAATATACCTGAGAGCTATGCTTTTTGATTTTTTCTCTTAATAATTCTGCATATTTTAATGGATGTAGAGTTAAAAAAGGACCTCCGAAGCATGGAGAGAACACTGCTTTTGGCTCAGTTATTCCCCTTTCAGTTCCAGCAACTTTAGCAGTATATCCACTAATAAAATGATACATTGCTTGTCCTGAAGAAAGTTTTGACACTGGAGGCAGAACACCATAGGCATCGCAAGTTAAAAAAATTATATTTTTTGGATGTCCTGCAAGACTATTTTTTCCATTACCATCAAGACTATTTTTTATATGATTAAGTGGATATGAAACCCTTGTGTTATCTGTTTTTGAATTGTCATCATAATCAACTTCCATTGTGTCTTCATTGAAAACAACATTTTCAAGTAAAGCGCCATGCCTAATAGCCGCAAAAATATCTGGCTCTTCTTTTTTATCTAATTTAATAACTTTAGCATAACAGCCACCTTCAAAATTAAAAATTCCATGATCTGACCAGCCATGTTCATCATCTCCAACTAACGGTCTTTTTGAATCTGTAGATAAAGTGGTTTTACCTGTACCGCTTAACCCGAAAAACAATGCAGTATTACTATGCTTTTTATCAACATTTGCTGAACAATGCATCGAAAGAACTCCTTTAAGAGGCAAAATATAATGTAGAAGTGAAAAAATTCCTTTTTTCATTTCACCCCCATATTCAGTGCCACCAATAATAGCAAGTTTTTTTTCTAGATTAAAAATTATAAATGTTTTTGAATTCATTCCATGTCTTTCAAATTGACTATTATAGTATTCAGAAGCATTAATAATTGTAAAGTCAGGAGTGAACTCTTGCAAATCACTATTATCTGGCCTTATAAACATATTGTGGCAAAAAAATGACTGCCATGCTTTTTTAGCAATTATTCTAACAGAAATTTTATTGACTTCATCAGCACCAGCATATCCATCAAAAATATAATTTGATGAGCTTGATGTTTTGTAGTGAGAAACAACTTCTGATTGCAACTCACTAAAAATCTCTTTACTTATTTTTTGATTTACATCTCCCCACCACAAAAGTTCATTTGATGTTGACTCATCAACAAAATACTTATCTTTAGGTGATCTGCCAGTAAACTCTCCAGTATCAACCATAACAGCTCCATTTGGACCCATTCTACCCTCTTTGTTTAGAATTATATCCTCAATCAACTTCTGAACCGGTAGATTTCTTTTAATATTAGATAACCCCCTTAATCCCAACTTATCTAAACCCAAAATTTCAACCATTTTTTTTACTCCTATTTCCCATGTGGATGGGATTGAAAATATGTTTTTTTAATTTTGCTCGTCTGAACTTGAGTGTATATTTGAGTTGAAGATAAACTCTTATGTCCCAAAAGTTCTTTGACAGTTAAAATATCCGCACCATTATTAAGCATATGCGTTGCAAAAGAATGCCTAATTGAGTGAGGGCTTAATTTCTCATTTTTTGACATTAACTTGAAATACTTTTTTACAATGTTATAAATTGTTTTACTAGATAGAGGTTTAACAATTTTTTTTAAATTTGATTGAAACAAAAACTTTTGACCATTATTAAGGCCATCTACGTATTTTTTAAGCTTAAACAGCAATCGTTTACCGAATATGACTAATCTTTCGGAACTACCTTTGCCTATTATTTTTATTGTATTTTTATTGAAATTAATATGCCTTAGTTCAATCTTCGTTATTTCTGAAACTCTAACGCCTGTAGAATAGAATAATTCAATCACCAATGAATCTCTATTAGGAGCATTACAATTAACTAAAATTTCATTAAACAGGCTATCCATTTGCCTTTCTGATAAAATCTCTGGTAATTTTTTAATATTTTTTGGGCCTTTAACCGAATCTAATCCACTAAGAATAATAGAATTATTTCTTTTAAGAAATTTAAAAAACGATCTAATTGTAACAAGCCGTCTCGTTACAGTTAATGAAGATAGATTTTTTCCATATAAAAACTTCAAATAAGAGTTAATAATTACTTTGTCTACCTTATGGAGATCATCTAACTTTTTATATTTAAAGCAATAACTACTAAAACAATTTAAGTCTGCTTTATAAGATCTTATCGTATTATTTGATAATAATCTCTTATTAGCAAGAAACAATAAATATTTATCTATATAACTCATATTACTCACTTTTTAATTCTTCAATAACGTTATTAATATCATCAGGGATTGAACAAGTAAAATTAATTTTTTTATTTGTCTCAGGATGAAGCAATTCTATACTATATGCATGTAAAGCGAATCGATTAAAAGAAGAAAATATATACTTCATTTTTGCATTAAATTTACAATGAAAAGATTTAATCTTGTTTGGCCCCCCCCCATATAATTCATCACCAAAAATTGGCTTTCCAATGGAGCTTAAATGCACTCTAATCTGATGAGTTCTACCTGTTAAAGGGTATAACTCTAAATAACTAAGTGGCTCTAAATAGCTTAAAGTTTTATAATTAGTATTAGACTCCTTACCTAAGGTCCCAACTGTAAACTTTGTTCTTTTATATCTATCTCTAACTATTTTTGAATCAATCTGTCCTCTTTTTGCAGTTTTTCCCCATACAATCGATCTATATACTTTTTTTATCTGCCTACTCTTAAACTGTTTAGATAAAATTTTATGAGAATTATTATTTTTTGCAACAATCATTATCCCGGAAGTATATTTGTCTAACCTATGAACGATCCCCATTCTTTCTAATTTTAAAGAATCTTTAAAATAATAGGCTAAAGCATTTGCTAGCGTACCTGTATGATTTCCAGCGCCTGGATGAACTACCATTCCAGGATCTTTATCTAAAACAAGGATTGAAGAATCCTCATAAAGGATATTAATTGGAATATTTTCTGGTACAATTTTAGAATCATAATTATTTTCTATTTTGATAAATACTTCTTGATCTAATGTCAATCTATATGAAGGCTTTAAGTGCTGACCTTCAACTGTTATCATTTTTGAATTAATATAACCTTTTATTTCAGTCCTAGAAAAAATAGATTTTAGATGTTTAAAAATAAAGGTGTCAAGTCTACAGCTATGATATTTATGCTCTACTGTAAGTTTTTTCTCAAATCTCATTGCTAATTGGCTTAGCCTTAAATAATTCTAAATACAAAATTATGATACCTCCACAACTTATGAAAATATCAGCAAAATTAAAAATATACCATCTATACCCATTTATACCAATATCTATGAAATCAATAACTCCATGCTGCAAACCAAATGTAACTAGAAGTCTATCATATAAATTGCCTAATGCTCCACCCAAGATAAACAAATACGACAATCTATATCCAGAGCTTGCGTTCATTATTAAAAATATCAGATAACAGATTGCACAGAGCGTTAAAAATGTAATCAGAAAGTAAGGGAAACCAGTCTCTAGACCAAAAATTATACCTGGATTCTGAACATGCGTTAGTTTCAAAAAGTCTCCCATTAAAGGAGTGGATGAATATGGGATATAATAACTCTTTACAAGCTGCTTAGTTATCTGATCTATAAAAAACAAAAAGAGTGGGATAAAGACTATTAACAAAACTCTTAAATAGAGCTCTTACAAGAAAAACATTTTGTTGTATGAGGAACTTCCATCAAGCGTTCTTTTTCTATTAGCTGTTCACAGCTCAAACAAACACCAAAAGTCTTTTGTTCTATCATTTCCATTGCCCTCAAAAGATACTGTAAATGCTTATTATCCCTTGCTACCCAGTAATAAGCTTTTTCTAGCTGCTCCTGATCAGAGGCTGCATCAGCAATGTGTGATGAATAAATTGAATTTACAGAATTATTTTTTAAAATGTCATCAGCAAGGTTTTTTGATAGACCCATCTCTTGTAGCGCTTTATCTTTTTTGCCATCTAGGACTTTCTTGAATTCATTAAGTTCTTTATCTGACCACCTCTTTTTATTCGGCATATTTCACCATCCTCTAATTCGTTTTTTCAATAGCTATTTCAACTTTAAAGTTACTTATAACATTTTTTTCATGAAACTCATTATTATTAACTGAAAAATTTACTTTGGTAGCTAATATTTCATTCATAAAGTATGACTTGTTCTTAGAAATAGCTTGATTAAATACTGAATCCCCTTCAATTGAAAGAATAATTCTATCCTCAATATTAAAGTCTGACTTCTTTCTTAAGTTCTGAACTGCACGGATCAAATCGCGAGCGATTCCTTCTAATTTTAAATCTTCAGTAATTATAGTTTTAATACCTACTATTATTGTATTATTACTACTAATCGAAATGTTTTCTTTAGGTAACTCTTCAATTAAAAAATCTTCCCTTAAAAGTTCAATTTCCTTTAAATCTGTAAAAACAATTTTTCCATTCTTATTCAAGCTCTGAATAAGCTTTTTATTTGAAACTTGATTGATCAGTTTAATAATTTCATTTACATTTTTAAACTTTTCTTTTATAGAAATAAAGTTTGGTTTTACAGCGTAATCTAATAGATCTTCATAGCTAGTAGCCATTCTGACATTTTTAACATTTAATTCACTCACAATATCAGATACATTGTTTTTTACAACTTTTCCAATTTTATTTCCACCATATATAATAACTTCTTCAAGTGGTTGCCTAACTTTAATATTAGCCCTACTTCTCGCTGACCTTCCTAAACTAACAATTTGTATTAATGAATCTACCTCATTAATTAAAT
>NHIV01000058.1 GCA_002170735.1 bacterium TMED198
CTGTTTTACACAATGTAAACATCATAAACATATCAACTGTCCATTGGCCTATACCTTTGATCTTTATTAATTCTCTGCCAATTTCTTTTTCTGATTCAGTTTTAAAATTAATGTTATTACTATCTTTAATGAAAAAATTAGAAAGATTGTTTATATAGTCTATTTTTTGTTTAGATAGTCCAATGCTTTTCAATTGATGATTTTCAAAAGCCAAATACTGCCCAGGTGTGGGAATTTCTTTTTTAAATAAAGTTAGGAATCTAGTATAGATTATTTTAGCCACTTTTCCACTAAGCTGTTGATATATAATTGATTTAGATAATGCATTAAAATAGTTATCATCAGGCATGAATTTAGGATAAGGATATTTTTCTATTAAAGTTTTTAATTTTTTATCTTTGGCTAAAAAATCAATTGATTGTTTTAAAATATTTTTTTCCACTTCTCTATTTATTGATTACTGCCAATTTTGTTACTGCAGTTCCATTCAATGGGTGATAAACAGAAACTAAATAAACTCCTGTTTGTATGGTAGATCCATCCTTGGTTTTACCATTCCAAAATAACAAACTTGATTCATGCTCACTTAACTTGAACTCATTAACTAATGTTCCATTTAGTGTTAATATTTTAACAACTGACCCTGAAGATATTTTATTAATTGTAAGACCATCATCTTCTGATACAATAAATGGATTAGGACTTATACTTAAGTTTTCTGATTTTTTGTCACTTCCAAATGGAATATCCAAAATAGATATACCTAAGTCAGTTGCAATGTAGGCCTTTGATGAGCTATTATCAAAAGCCAAATCATTTACTTTATTACTTAGTAGAAAACTATTTTCAATATTTAAACCCTCATTCGTAGGCCATAGATTGAAGTCATTAAGAACAACAAAAATTCCATGATTTTTTGATACCAGCCATTTATTATTTTGAGGGTCAACCCTAAGCTTATCTCCATATTCTAAAGATAAATTAGAGAAGTAAGTTAATCCTATTGGTGTTAAACCAAACTCTAACTTTCCAACTTCATAATTGTAGGAGGTTGTAGGGTAAAAAGCTCTCACCCCACCTGGTGTGAGCACCCAAAGAAGTCCATCTTCATCAAAGGCTAAAGAAAGAACAGTGGGGTATGGACATGCAGTGCATCCGTAATCAGCACCAGGAAGAAGGTCTTGATTATTTAACCATATCCAATTATTAGATTCATCCTCCCATTCTACACAATTATCAGTGTAGTCATTCCATAGCATACTATAATCCACAACACCAATTCCACCACTTGATGAATTTTCTCGAAACTCAAAACCAATCCAAGCATAGTTACCCTTAAAGCTTACTTCTGTAGGATGATCAAAATACCCTGTACTATTTCTATTATAAGTATATAATTCAGATAACTTATTAGAGGTTATATGCCTCCAATCTAAAATTTCATTTTTATTCTGAACAGCCGCAACGTATCTATACGTTGAACTTTCTTTTTGAACTGCCCAAATATTTCCATTAGAATCTTTATTTAATTGACTAACGCTCATAATATTATCTTCACTTAGGCCTATGACACCTCCATAACAATAATTATTTGCATCCATAAAGCTAGTAGCTATAGATCTGTATCTCTTAGTTTCATCTAAGCCTATCACTTCAACTACGGCCCCATGAGCAGAGCTAATTTCACCCGATTCATCACAATAGCTGCAAACATCTTCCATAGAAAACATAATATTGCCATTTCTATTAACTATAATTGATGAAACATCACTATAAGATGATCCATAAATAATTCTTGATAGATTATTTGAAAAATTGTTGTCAGAATAATCTAAGCTTTTAGAGTTTATACTAATTTGATCTAGACTGCTATTTAACGGAATATATTTTTCTTTTGCTTGCTGATAAAGGTTAAAGTACTCACCATTATCATTTATGTGTAAGCCTAGATCTGTTTTAAAAATAAATTGATTTGACTTGCTTGAATAAACAGCTGAAACATTACCTGGTAAAATAGAAGAAGGAGAATAAAACTTTCTCTGACTTAGATTAACAAGACCGAATTGACTAAAATAACCATAAACATCTCCATTTGGTGCGACATCAATTGATATCAAGTAAGTTGAAATATCTGAAAAATCAATTGAGAAAAGCTCATTAATAAGCAAATCTTCAGAAATTGATACCACTTCACTTTGACTGTAAGCCAAAAGTATATTATTTGACTTTTTAAACTTTAAAACTTCAAAACTTACATCAACTTGGTCAAAACTATCATCATTGTAAATAGATAATATTTTATCTGAAGTTAGTAAAAAAATTTTATTGTAAATTGAAATACCATCGAGCAAGCTTGCACTTGCAAAAACTAACTCCCAACTACTTTGAAGCTTTTTGTTTTGACCCAAGCTTGATTTATACAAACCTTTATCTGTAACTATATATAAAAAATTATCATCAATAAAAACTCTAAAAATTTCTGAAACTTGATTAGAAATTGATTGACTAGAGTAGTAATCTCTATAGTCAGGTATCAGACCTTGGTCTAGATCAAACTCTAATATTCCTTTATTATCTCCTTGCTCATAAACAGCAAATGCATTAGAGGCACCAATAGTAAGGCTACTTATCTTATCCACATCAAGATTCTCTATACTTTTTAGTAGCTTATTATTTCTAAACACCTGAACAGAAGGTACAGGGTACCCTGTAGAAACCCACAAATCTCCTGACTCAGAATGCAACATACTTAATACATTCCTTGCGTCAACTTCATTATTTAATTCAATAAAGCTATTATCTGAAATAGAATACCTATATGGTCCAACCATAGAACCTAAATATACATTTTCTTCATAAATACTTATAGTAGAGGAATTTAAATAAGAAGTAGAGCTATCCCAGAAGTAGTCTTGAAATTGATTATAAAGAAATGTAAAAGAAAGTAGTATTAATAGCTTATATTTGATTTTATTTAACTTTTTTAAAACAATTGATCATATCAATAGCAGCTGCCATTACTTCAGCTCCTTTATTTTTATTTTTCAAATCACACCTAGCTTTTGCCTGATCCATATTCTGTACAGTTAGAATACCGTAGACAACTGGAATAGAAGAATCTACTGAAAGCTCCGATATCCTATCTGTTACAGATCTACTAATATGTTCATAGTGATCTGTTTCTCCTTTCACCAAAACTCCAAGTGTAACAACTGCATCAAATTTTAAAGAGCTATCAACAAGAATCTTTGAGACTGCACTTGGAACTTCAAAGGCCCCAGGCACATCAAATATCTCAATGTTTTCATCTACCCCGCCTTGCTTGATAAATTCTTCTTTAGCTCCTTTGAAAAGATTAGCTGAAAGATCTGAATAAAAGTTGCTTTTAACGATGGCTATTTTCATTGTAATTATTTATCTAAAATTAAGTGGCCTAGCTTATTTTTTTTTGTAAGCAAATAATCTTTATTTGATTTATTTGGTTTTATTTCAAGCTTCTCTCTATCAGAAACGATAAGGCCATACCCTTCTAACCCAACTATTTTCCTTGGATTATTAGTTAACAGCTTCATTTTCCTTACATTGCAACATCTTAGAATTTGAGCTCCTATTCCATATTCTCTTAAATCACTTGGGAAGCCTAATTTATGGTTTGCTTGAACTGTATCAAGTCCCTCATCCTGAAGTTTATAAGCTAAAATTTTATTTTTCAGACCGATACCTCTACCTTCTTGCCTCAAATACACAAGAACACCAGCTTTGCTTGATTGAATTCTTTCAAGGGCTGTATCAAGCTGCTCTCCACAATCACATCTATGCGAACCAAAAATATCACCTGTCAAGCACTGCGAGTGGACCCTAACTAGAACCTCCGTATCTTTTTCTATCTCACCTTTTACTAAAGCAACATGGTGATCTCCATGGATAGTATCTTCAAAAAGCCTAAGACTAAAATCTCCATATTTTGAAGGTAGCGGAATCTTTGTAAGCTCTTGCACTAAAATCTCTTTTTTTCTTCTGTATTCAATTAACTCTGCAATTGAGACTAAAGTTAACTTGTATTTCTTTGCAATTTTTTTCAAGCTTGGCATTCTAGCCATTCTGCCGTCCTCATCAATAATCTCAACCATTAAGGCTGTAGGCTTGTGTCCAGCTAGATTACATAAATCTATACATGCTTCTGTGTGGCCAGCTCTTTGAAGAACGCCTCCAGATTTGGCAATAATTGGAAAAAGGTGGCCAGGTCGACTTAAATCTTCAGGAACAGATTTTTCATTTAAAATCACTTGGACTGTTTCCCATCTATCTTTAGCTGAAATTCCTGTCGTTGTATTTATTCGAGCATCTACGCTTACAGTGAAATTGGTTTCATTTGCACCTGTATTTTGCTGTACCATAGGAGATAAACTTAGCTTTGAGGCTTTTTCTTGATCTACCGCAATACAGACTAGCCCCTTTCCAACTGAAATCATAAAGTTGATATCATCTGAAGTGGCCTTTTCAGATGAAATTATAAAATCCCCTTCGTTCTCTCTATCTTTGTCATCAACTACTATAACAAATTTCCCTGATTTAAAATCGGCTATTGCTTTTTCTACGTTTTTAAACTTTTTCATATTTTTTCATCATATTGTATACATATTTTCCTAAAATATCAGTTTCAATGTTTAATGTTGACCCTTTGCCTTTAAAGCCTAAAGTTGTATGTTTAAGGGTGTAGGGAATAAGTGCAACTTCAATTAATTTTTTTTTTAAGGAAGCTATTGTGAGTGATACTCCATCAAGTGAAATTGAGCCTTTTTCAATACACAATTTCATTAATTTTGGAGGGATTTCTATAAACATTCTTACGTCATCACCAATATTTTTCTTATCAATGATTTTGCCAACACCTTCTACATGCCCCTGGAGTATATGACCCTCAATTCTTCCGCCCATTGCCATTGAACGTTCTATATTAACTAAATCATTGCAATCGAGCAATGAAATATTCGTCTTACTAAGAGTTTCACTAACAACATCAAACCCAATCATTTTGTTTTGATTAATGCTTACTACTGTTAGGCAGATTCCATTAATACAAATACTATCTCCAAGACTAATATTTGCTGTTTCTTTTGGAAACTGCAGAATAAGCTTGGTCAGCTCCTTTTGTTTCTTCACGCTTTCAACTCTTGCCAAGTCTTCAACTATACCGGTAAACATATCTCACGTTTTTTTTTCATTACTTTAACTTCATCATTTCCAAGAATTCTCTCATCTACAATTTCCCAATCACCATCATTTAATTCAATTGGATTTACAAGTGTTGCCCCTGCTAAATTTTCTGATGAGGTATAAATTAGAAGCTCATCAATCAAATCATTTCTAAAAAAAGTTTCTAAAATCGACCTTCCTCCTTCAATTAAAACTGATGTTATATTTTGCCCTCCAAGAGATCTTAAAGTATCAAATGGACATAGCATTCCATTGACTTCTCTAATTGGCATATATCTACAAAATGATGTTGAGCTTTTTTCAAATTTATCTTCCGAACAAAGAACCAAGGTCTTTGCTTTGTTATCTGTAAAGATCTTTAAATCCAAGGAGAGCCTTCTGTTTGTGTCCATAACAACTCTTGTTGGATTGTGCCCTAGTACGTTTCTAACAGTTAGCTTGGGGTCATCTATAAAAGCTGTCTGCCTACCTACCAATATTGCATCTACCTGTGACCTAACTGCATGCGAATGATCTTGAGCATCCATACTCGTTATGATAGTTCTCTCCTGATTGGACATCCCTATAAAGCCATTTTTTGATTGAGCTACTTTTGCAATTACATAAGGCCTAGAAGATGTAATCCACTTTGAATACCCCTTATTAAGATCCAAAGATGCTTCATTTAATATTCCAACATTAACATCTATACCAGAATTAATTAATTTTTCAACTCCCTTGCCATTAACCTTGGGATTTGGATCAAGCATGGAAATAAAAACCTCTGAAACACTGTTTCCAATTAAAAAATCTGTACAGGGAGGAGTCTTTCCCGAAATTGAGCAAGGTTCTAAATTGACATAAACTGAAGTATCATATGAGCTCATTATAGAGTTTCTGAATGCATTTACTTCAGCATGCTCAAGGCCGAACTGTTCGTGATAGCCTTCACCAATAATCTCCCCATCTTTAACCACGACACATCCAACAAGAGGGTTAGGAGAAACGCTGCCTCTCCCCTTTTTTGCTAAACTTAAGGCCCTTTCCATAAATGAAATGTGTGGTTTAATATTATAATTTTCCAACATGTTCAAAATTTAAAAATATTTAATGGGTAATATGTTACAAAATTTTAATTTTTTTTAGTTATTATTGTGACTAATAATTTCATAATTTATGAAATGAAAAAAACTACTATTACTTTAATTCAACTTATACTCTTTTTAAACCTATTATCAGCTAATTCTAGAGCCCCAGGCGCTTTATTGTCTTATGAACTTCTTGATACCAAAACCTANCAAGAAACATATGATGAAATAGGAAGCTATCTATCNCCNCCTCCTCTGGTAATCTGNGGTTCATCTATCTACTCTATAACNTATGAAACAGTAGACCCTTTTGGGAATTACCACGTTGCNTCTGGATCAGTGACAATNCCTGATATCAACGAATACAGGCCAATGCTNACATGGGNNCATGGNACTCAATTAGAGAGAGATAANGTCACATCAAATGATGGTTATGATATAATTACNACNTGGATGGGAGGCGCTGGNTTTATAACAATTGCACCTGACTACCTAGGATTAGGNGTTTCAAATATTATGCACCCCTACCAACAATATGAACCATCCGCAACAGCAGTTATTGATATGATGAAGGCTACCGAAGAACTTGTAGATGAGTTAAATACACAGTGGAATGGACAACATTTCATGATTGGTTATTCTGAGGGAGGCTATACTGTAATGGCAGCGCAGAAAATGATAGAGGAAAGTCATCTTCATGAGTTTGACCTTACCATGACAGCTCCCTGTGCTGGTGCATACAGTATGTCTGGCGAGATGTATAATTTAATGATGAGTGAGCAGCCATATGCTAATCCTTTCTATTTGCCGTACTATCTTTTTGGAATAGACTACGTATATTCTGACGTCTTAGATGACATAGAGAATTATTTATTGCCTGAATTTGCTGAAAGTCTTCCCCCNCTTTTTGATGGATATTATTCAGCAGATGATATTAATAGTATAATGCCTTCGATTCCTATAANNATAGTTAAGCCTGATAGCATAGAGGCCATTAAAAGCAATGANAATCATATTTTNAGGCAAATACTAAGAGAGCAAGATNTATTTGANTGGACCCCAAAGACCCCAATGAAGCTTTACCATAGNGTACAGGATGAACAGNTNCCAATTTCAAACTCTATTCTTGCATACAACACCTTCATCGAAAATGGCGCTGAACAGATTGAATACATACCTTGTGACTGNGGCCTTCACTCTCCAGCAGCTTTATATATAATTTTGGGTGCNGCAACACGCTTTGTNAANGAAGAAGTACTTGCACAGAAACCAATTAAAATTTCAATTGAAAATCTTANCATCANCTCTTCCAATNCTGATNGNGATNTGCCTAATGGAACCTTTGACATTGTAGTTGATTCAGACTATGATATTGGAGGATTTCAGTTTGAAGTTTATGGTGCCACGATAGATTCCTTTTCAGGTGGAGCTGCAGATCAAAATGGATTTTCAACTTCTGCATCCTCAACGACTGTTATTGGCTTTAGCCTTACTGGAGACGTTATTCCTCAAGGTGAGTACACCCTGCTTAGCGATGTTTCTTTTTTTGATAGCCAGTCCCTTGGAAAAATATGTATAAGTGATGGAGTTATAGCTGATGTGCAAGCTCAGCAAATACCCGTTATATATGGTGACTGCCAATCTCTTTTTGTGCAAATGCCAGGAGATTTAAATCATGATGGCCTAGTTGATGTATTAGATGTTATCCTTACAGTATCTCAAATAATCGATGAATCTACAATTGATCAAGAAGATCTTTGGATTATTGATTTAAATGATGACATGGAAATAAATATAAGTGACGTTATTATGTTGATAAATATTATTCTTTCGAACTAGCCTGATATATTCGAAGCAGCTCATAACCTATTACGCCAGTTGCTACTGAAACATTCAAACTTTGTTTAATGCCATGCATTGGTATCTCAATATGGTAGTCAGCTAAAGATGAAAGCCTCTCAGAAACACCATTTACTTCATTGCCTACAATAAAACAAAGTGGAAACTTAAATTCACGGTTATAAATAGATTTTGATTGATGTGTATGCTCTGCAAGCAGTAGTTGATTTCCCTTAGATTTTATACGTTCTACTGCCTCCGCAGGATCTTGAAAATATTCCCACGGAACACTCTCTTCTGAACCAAGTGCAGTTTTATGTAAATCTTTTCTCGGAGGTGTAGCTGTATATCCTGTTAAATATATTTTTTCTGCGCCAAAACCATCTGCAGATCTAAAAATTGACCCTACATTATGTACTGACCTGACATTTTCAACTAGAATAGAAATAGGTGCTTTTGGAATAAATTTAACTTCTTCAAGTGTAGGTCTTGATGCTTTCAGATCATCATTGCTTCTTTTAATCAACTTATTCATTAAAGGTCTCTCTCATTTTTTTATTTTCGAATTTAAATTCTTTAAACTTTATACTAGTTGTTTTTCTCTTTCTAGGCTCATCAATTAGTACTTCTAAAGGAAAAGCCCACGAACCTTCTACTGTATAATTTAAAAAAGAAATTTTCTTAATCAGCTTACCAGTTCTACTGTATTCCTTTATGTTCGCCATTAAGTTCTTTGAGTAATCAAATTTAATTAACCGCCTTTTTACTGTTAAATCGCTACAAACAGATTCGACTATTAAAAACCTTTCTTTGATATTATTTGATGTAATACTATTAGTGCAATTGTTGATATTGTTTTCTATAGATTCAAAATCTAAGCTTAAATTGCTGTAAAAAGAATCATTTGAAATATCTTCAATAATATCATTCGGTAATTTCAGGAGTCTTTTCCTTTTACCTTCATTATATTTATATTCCAGTATCCTTGTTCCCGTTAACTTTTCAGGCAAGATCAACTCAACTGTAGATAACATTTCCAATGTGTCAGATTCAATTATATTAACATGGATCTTTGCTTTAATGGCCTCCATCTTAATACCTCTGTTCTCTTCTACTATTTCAAGGACAGAGCTATAGCTAAATCCTGTCGACCTTTCAATGATTCCATTTAAAATATCTTTGGCATCTTGTTGGAAATCAGCTGATATGATGCAACTTGTAAGAATGGCTAAAATTGTATAAAAGATCATTTTGCAAATAAGATTTAAATCATTTACTTTAATTATACAGAGCTTTTTATTAATTTTAATAATAGAATTTAAAAATAATTACTTTTGATTAATCTGAAATACAACCTGTCATTTAAAAAGCCACAGGCTCATCTTGTCAATGTTAACATGACAATAGATAAACCTAAAGCATCTAGCCTGACTTTGATAATGCCAACATGGACCCCTGGATCCTACCTCATTAGAGAATTTTCAAAAAATATTATTTCTATTAGCGCAAAACAAAAAAAAATAATCCAATTAGAAAAAATTGATAAATGCAGCTGGAGACTAAACTGCAATAAGAATGAAACTCTATCAATTAGTTACACTGTTTACGCTTTCGAAAAAACAGTTAGGACCTCTTTTGTTGATCAGCATGAGGCAATGCTAAACGGAGCAAGTATTTTTATTATTCCAAAAACACAGATGGAAGAAAAAATTGAAGTCTCAATTTCTAAGCCTAAACAATGGAAAACAATTTCTACGAGTCTAAAAGAGACTGGAAAAACATCATTCACGGCAGCGAACTTTGATGAATTGATCGATAGCCCTATTCAAGTTGGGAGTCAGATAATAATTGATTTTGAAGTTAATAACGTCAAGCACCAGTACGTTGTAATTGGAACTGGTAATTTAAATAAATCTCAGTTAGTTAAGGATACAACTAAAATTTTAGAGAAAACATATAGCCTTTTTAATTCATTCCCATATAAATCTTATAAGTTTTTTCTTCATTTAGAGAATAATATGTACGGAGGGCTCGAACATAAAAACTGTTCCAGTCTGATATATGACCCAATGGGCTTTAAGAATAAAAAAGATTATCAGCGCTTTCTTGGACTTGTTTCGCATGAATTTTTTCATGTATACAATGTAAAGAGAATTAGGCCAAAAGAACTTGGGCCATTTGACTATACTAAAGAAAATTATACTCAACTACTTTGGATAGCAGAAGGCCTAACAAGCTACTTTGATGATCTCATTCTCTGCAAGGCTAACATTTTAAATGCAAAAGAGTACCTAAATAGAATAGCCTTTAGCATCAATACCTATGAGAACCAACCTGGAGCGCAAGTTCAAACACTTGCCGACTCATCATTCGACTCATGGATAAAATTTTACAGGCCTAATGAGAACAGTATAAATGCCTCAATCTCTTATTACCTCAAGGGAAGCCTAGTAATGCTAATACTTGATATGATGATAATAAAGAAAACTAAATCAAGTAAATCTCTTGAAAACCTTTTACTAGTTTTGTGGGAAGCATACAAAAAAAATGGAAATGGGATTAATGAAAAGAATTTTTTCTCATATCTCAAGAAAATTTCTGATTCCAATTTTGAGTTAATTGAAAAATATATACACACCACAGTTAGTTTAGACTTTGATTCAGTTTTTAAGGACTTTGGAATTGAACTTGTTAAGGCATATAAAAATAAAAATGAAAAAAATGAAGGGTATATTGGCATCTTAATTGATGAAAGGTCAATGAAAATTAAATCTGTACTTAATAATACACCTGCTGAGGAATCAGGTTTAAATGTTAACGATGAAATAATTGCTATAAACAGCCGAAGGGTTGACTCAAAATCATATGAAAAAACCATTAAACTTGCAGATAAAAGTAAAACCTTAAAGTTTCTTGTTTCAAGGAGAAGTAATTTATTATCTATATCAGTCAAAACTATCTCTAAACCTTTTAACCACTTCTACATCAGACAGATAAAATCTCCTACAGAAGAACAAAAATTATTTTACAAGAAATGGCTGGGAAAAGATTGGTCTGATGCCTAAGATCAAGGAGCCCGTTTCTATAGTTGCGAATGGAGATTATCCTTCCCACAACATTCCTCTTAATATTTTAAAAACCAGCAAAACTATTGTATGTTGTGATGGAGCTATAAATAGCTTAGAACAAAACAATATTAGTGCAAGTTTCATTGTTGGAGATATGGATTCCATAGAAAAAACTCTATTAAAAAAATACAGTTCTATTTGTATTCATAAAAGCAATCAAAATGAAAATGATCTTAGAAAAGCATTAAAGTGGTTAAATAAACATAATATCGATTCGGTTTCAATTTTAGCTGCAACAGGAAAAAGAGAAGATCATTCCATATTCAATATTCTATCAATGCTTGAAATTGAATGGACAAAAGATCTATGCTTCTACACTGACCATGGTGTTATCACCCTGGTAAAAGGCAAATCAATTCTTAACAGCCACTTTGACCAGGATGTTTCAATTTTTTTTATTGATATATCTATAAGGTTTACCACTGAAGGTTTAAAGTATGAGATTGACAATCAGACTCTAAGCAAATTGTATATGGGCTCTTTAAACAAATCAATAGGATCAAAAATCACTATTAAACTTTCACATGGAAAAGCATTGATTTTTCAATCCTACAAGAAATGATTAGTATCTTTGAAATATTCAAAATTGGAGTAGGTCCCTCTAGCTCTCACACAGTGGGTCCTATGAAAGCTGCTTATGAATTTATTAAATCAATAGAGGATAATGGCTTCAAAAACAGCTATGATAAAATTGAAGTTAATTTGTATGGATCATTAGGCTTTACCGGTTTGGGGCATATGTCTGACAAAGCAGTTGTACTTGGCTTAAGTGGATTCCATCCTGAGACGATAGATATGAACAATTCTTCAAAAACATTAAAAAACTGCCTAGACAGCAACACCCTAATAATTTTAGATAAAAAAATAAATTTCAACATTAAAAAAAATATTATTTTCAATAAAAAGTTTTCAACAGTCTCATCTCATTCAAATACAATGAAATTTTCTTTGTTTAAAAATAGAAAAAAAATATTGGAAGAAATCTACTTCTCAATTGGAGGAGGTTTTATCATTGGTCAAAGTAAAACAAAAAAACTAAAAAAAGATATTATTTTCCCTTATCCATTTGACTCTGCTTCAAAACTTCTTGAACAGTGTAAAAAAAGTAAACTCAATATTTGGCAGCTTGTTTTAAAGAATGAGGCATTAAGCATGGATAGAAATATGGTACATAAAAAGATTGAAGATATTTGGAATACAATGAATGACTGTATCGAAAGAGGAATATCCACTAAAGGTTATTTAAGTGGTGAATTAAAGGTGAAGAGAAGAGCGCGAAGACTGTATATGTCTTTAAAGAAAAAAGAAGTACCAGAGCCTCTTGATTCCATTGAATGGGTTAACATTTTTGCAATGGCTGTGAATGAAGAAAATGCTTCTGGTGGAAAGGTTGTTACGGCACCAACAAATGGCGCCGCGGGTATTATCCCTGCTGTATGTAAATACTATATGATGTTTATTCCAAATTCAAACAAAGAAGGTTTGTATAGATTTTTCCTTACTGCAGGAGCAATAGGCATACTTTACAAACTAAACGCCTCAATTTCAGGAGCCGATGTAGGCTGTCAAGGTGAAGTTGGAGTTGCTTGCTCAATGGCTGCTGCAGGTCTAGTTGCAGCGCTAAATGGCAAAAACAGAGAAATAGAAAATGCAGCAGAAATAGGCATGGAGCATAATCTAGGGCTGACTTGTGACCCTGTAATGGGTCTGGTTCAGATTCCCTGTATAGAGAGAAATGCAATGGGAGCAGTTAAAGCAATTAATGCTGCAAAAATTGCAATGAGAGGTAAGGGTGATCATAAAGTATCACTAGATCAGGTTATTGAAACTATGAAACAAACAGGTAAAGATATGCAAACAATATACAAAGAAACATCAGAAGGTGGTCTTGCTGTCAATGTGGTTGAATGTTAAAGGTTTGTTATTCTTATCACATAATTGATTAAAAAAAAAATTTATATTAACTTATAGTATGAAAATTATGTTTTTATATATTATTTTGTTGTCTTCTTTATTGCTTTCACAGTCAAGGAGTATTATCTACAATAATGGAGATCCTGATGGTGAGGCCGGTCACTCTATTTATTGGGATGGAGAGCAAGGAAACTCTGCTAGCAATAAATTCACTGTAACAGATGACTATGTGCTTGAGGCTTTTAGTATTTGGGCCTCTCTTAGTAGCTCATTTGGATCGCTAAGAGTGGTGCTGCAAAATAATAACAACGACTCACCTGGAGAAGAGCTTGGTCAATGGTCTATAACTCTTGATGGACTTATTCCATCAAGAGAGTACTTTGTGCTTACTACAGGAGAATGTATCTTTCTTGATAGAAACGAAAGCTATTGGCTAACGGTGCATGCTGACAATGAAAATACTGAGGCAACCTGGCTCTTTTCTCCTCAAAGCTTCTATTCTTACTCTACTAGTCAAGACTATGGCAATACGTGGTCAACTACTCTTTCAGGACAGGCTGGTGCTGGAACCATTGCTGGTGAAAAAATTTTTTATAATGATATTAGCCCAAACACTGGTGATGTAAACTTTGATAGTGTTGTTAATGTTTTAGATGCTGTTAGTATAGTACAGTATATACTGGATAATGTTGAGTACTCAAATGATCAATTGCTTGCAGCTGATTTAAATGGCGATCAAACCATTAACGTTCTTGATGTTGTGGGAGTAGTAAGTTCAATATTAAATGGACCGGAAGAAATGTCTCAATGGCTTCTTGAAGATTTAAATCCAAATTCATCTTTCTTTGGCCAAATGATAGGACCTGAAACCTTTTCTAATGAGGTCTCAATATATTATTTTGGGAAGCAGGGCTGAAGTATGTGCAGGGCCCGGTTCGGGGTTCTTAACGATATGTATCTTGAGCTTATTGATGAAGGAATTGATGATGTGAAATTTATTGGTATCAATGGCTACCAATACATTGATGATAGCCTTGATTGCATGATTTGTCTAGAAAATTGTACTAGCTCAACCTGTGAAGAAGGGCCAAGAGTATTGCCCTGGACTCAAGATCTTGACTCTGATGGTATTCAGTATACCCAAGATTATGGAGATTTATGGGATGAATGGGACATTACATTGCGAGACCTCCTCATCCTTGACAGAAATGGCCTTTTAGTGGAAAAAATTAATCTTACCTATTATAACCCCGATCCAAACGGTAATGGAGAATGCTCTGGAAACTATGAAACCATTAAAAATTTAATCTTAGAAGCAAGAAATAGATAAGACCTCCCTATTATTTGTTGTAAAAACAACTTATTCATAGCTAAATTTCTCAGTTCACACATTTATTTAAATTCAAAATAGAGGGAATTATTTATGCTAGTAACAAAACCTGCACCATTATTTAAAACACAGGCTGTAATGCCAGACAACTCAATTAAAGAAGTCAGCCTATCAGATTATAACGGTAAAAAAGTTGTTTTATTTTTCTACCCACTTGATTTTACATTTGTTTGCCCAACTGAGCTACTAGCTTTTGATAAAAGGCTAGGTGAGTTTGAATCAAGAGGCGTACAAGTATTAGGCTGTTCAGTTGATTCAAGATGGAGTCATTTAGCATGGAAAAATACAGATGTTAATAATGGAGGAA
>NHIV01000059.1 GCA_002170735.1 bacterium TMED198
ATATTCGAGTAATTGCTGTAGGCCAAATAACTGCACTTACAAAGCCTAAAATTATTTGCCAAGAGATGTAGTAACCTCCCTTAGAGATAAAGGGGTTGTAAATATCCTTTCCTTTGCTATGCATATCAATAAATAAAAAAATATCTGACCATCCAATTGCCTTAATTGAATAATAGGTAGCAATCAGCATGCCAATAGATAGAACAATAAATTGTATATAGTCAGTAATAATAACGGAAATCATGCCTCCTGAAATTGTATACGTTAAGACAAGCAGGAGGAGTATAAACATTATAACTGTAAGGTGGAATTCACTATTAAGATTAAAAACACCTTGGATAAACATAGCCCCAATTTTAAGAAAAAGCCCCATATTAAGGACTCCTCCAAGAACAAGTATAATTGCCCCTAAAACTCTAACATTTTTATTAAATCTCAGCTCATAGTATTCAGGAATACTTTTAATATTTAGCTCTCTAAGCCTAGTAACAACAAAACCAGTTAAACCAATTATGAGAGTTACTATAAATGCTAAAGCGCCTATATGAAATGAAGAAAAAAGATCTCTTGCTCCAGTTTGTGCGTTGTACATAACAGTAATTAGTCCAAGCTCAGTTCCAAGCATTGTTACGACTCCAAGGGCAAGTCCAACATTTCTGTTGGCAACCATAAAGCTGTCAAAGTTTTCAATGTAGCGATTTGTTCTAATTCCAATAAAAAATATTAGAGATAAATAGGCTATAACAATCCCTGTATCTAATCCTGTCATGCAACTTCTTCTTTATGCAGGTATGTTTTAGGCTTAAAATATTTAAGAATAGGTAGAAAAAATACAGCAGTACATAGCATTAACGCTGCGTAAAAAATAAAGTACGAGGCTGTGTATTTATCTGCAACGATAAAGCTTGCTGGCATTATTTTATTAAAAATTGTAGTGAAAATATTTCCAAAAGCTATTGAAACCATAAATATACCCATTACTATTGATTTCATCGAGTTAGGAGCTTGAGTATATGAAAACTCTAGGCAGGTTATAGAAACAAATACCTCAGAGGTTGTTAATATTGCATACGCAAAAACTTGCCAGGCAATTGAAGGTTTAAATCCAAGCTCAATTTGATATTGCAGGTAGCCAATTATAAGGAAAGATGGAACTGCTAAAAATAAACCTATACTTATTTTTCTAAGTGGAGTTAAATCAAATTTTGTTTTTAGCCATGGGTAAATGTAGTATGAAAGTAGTGGAACTAAAATTAAGATCATTATTGGGTTAACTGCTTGCACTTGTGACTCAAGCCAATTAATTCCAAGCCAATGTCTATTTAGATCTTTAGCTTGAAGAACCCATGTTGAACCTGTTTGATCAAAAAGCGCCCAAAAAATCATTATAAATATATATACTGGAAGCAGTTGGATAATTCCTGCTATATTTTCTTTCTTTTTTATTTCATTTACAAAGTCTTTTCCTGATGGTGGTATATGAATAAAGACATTCCTTCCAGCCCAAAAGAGAACTGTAGCAATAAACATTAGAAGGCCTGGAACACCAAAGGCTATTGAAGGCCCATACAGTTTAAGCAATATCGGTGTTAGCATGGTTGATGCAGCAGCACCTAAATTTATGGATAGATAGAACCATCCAAAAACTTTTTCAAGTAAATGAGAGTTTGATTTTCCAAATTGATCACCCACATGAGCCGATACACAGGATTTTATTCCACCGGCACCAATAGAAATCAATGTCAGTCCATACATAAGTCCTAGCCTTGTTTCATCAATGGCAAGAGTGAAATGTCCTAGGCAGTAAACAATTGATAGAAGAAGAATAGTTTTGTATTTTCCTAAAAAAATATCTGATATAATTGCTCCAATGAGTGGAGTTAGATAAACTGCGAATGTAAAGGTATGGTACCAAGAAGTTGCATCTTGATTTGAAAGTACATCAAGCTGTCCATCAGAATCTATTAAGTATTGTGTCATAAAAACAATTAAAATAGTTTTCATCCCATAGAAGCTAAATCTCTCAGCAAGCTCATTTCCAATTATATAAGGAATACCTTTTGGCATTTTAGTGGATGATCTTGGTGCAGTTAAATATTTATTCATATTTTTTTCTTTAGACATATAGTTAGATAATCTTTTTAATTTATAGATGTAAGTTTCTATAAATTAATTATAAGAACTATGGAAAAACATAAATATTCTCCAGATTTAGTTAATTACTCAAGACTGCCAACGGTAGAAGTGTCTGTTGGAGACATTCCCCTTGGTGCAAGCAATCCAATTAGAATTCAATCAATGACTACAACTAATACAATGGATACAGATTCTACTGTTGAGCAGTCAATTAGGATGATAGATGCAGGATGTGAGTACGTTAGAATCACAGCCCCAAGTATTAGAGAGGCTAAAAATTTATACAATATAAAGAAAAAACTGCTAAGCCTTGGATATAGAGCTCCCTTAGTTGCTGATATACATTTTACTCCTAACGCTGCAATTGAAGCTGCAGAAATAGTTGAAAAGGTTAGAATTAATCCGGGTAACTATGCTGATAGAAAAAAGTTTGAATTTATAGAATACTCAGATAAAACATATAATGATGAATTAGAAAGAATTTATAAAAGGTTTAGTCCTCTTGTAGAAGTTTGTAAAAAGAATGGAACTGCTATGAGAATTGGTACAAACCATGGATCTTTATCAGATAGAATTTTAAGTAGATATGGTGATACTCCTGAAGGCATGGTTATGTCAGCTTTAGAATTCGTTGATATTTGTGAAGATAACAACTTCCATCAGATAGTTATTTCAATGAAATCCAGCAACGTTCGTGTTATGATTCAAGCATACAGGTTACTTTCCATTTACATGCAAAGTCGAAAATATTCTTATCCACTGCATTTAGGAGTGACTGAAGCAGGGGATGGGCATGATGGAAGGATAAAATCAGCGATAGGAATTGGAAGTTTATTGGAAGAAGGCATTGGTGATACAATTCGAGTATCTCTAACTGAAGAGCCTGAACTTGAAATCCCTGTTGCTCGTAAAATAGTTGATAGGATTGCTATGATTAAGTCTCAAAGCTATAATTTTAGTCATAAAGCATTTACTATAGATAGCCCTTTTGAATATAAAAAGAAAGAAACAAATAAATTTGATGTTATTGGAGGTGACCAAGTACCAAGGGTTATAGTTGACAGCTCAAATATAAATGTAAGCTTAGAATCTCTATCAGATTTAGGCTATTCATATTATAATAAATTAGATAAATGGGGGATTTCTGATAATGCTTGTGATTATATTTTTTTAGGATCAAGTCCAGTCCCCAAATCAAGGCCAGAGAATCTTAAATATCTTCAAGAATATTCAAAATGGATTGAAAACCCTAGTGAGACTCTGGCTTTTCCAGTTTTTTACTTTGATAATCTTGACCAGGATTTATTAGTAGAAAGTAAATTGAATTTTATTGTTATTCATGATAAAGATATTTTTGATGAAAATTTTTCACTTCCGATTAACTATAGTTGTTGTATTATACTAAAAAGTGATATGTTTTCTTTTAAATATGTCAAGCAATCAATTCTCAAGCTTAAAGCTTTAAATATAAATTTTCCTGTAATTATTTCAGTTGGATCATTTAAAGATCATATATCAAATGAATACATTGTTAATTCAAGCATCTTCCTTGGAGGTCTGCTAATTGATGGTTTGGTTGAAGGCGTCTTCTTTGAGGGACCATCATATAATAAATTAAAGTCAATAAATAGTCATGCATTTAATATACTTCAAGCGACTAGATCAAGATTTTCAAAAACTGAATATATTTCTTGCCCTTCATGTGGTAGGACACTATTTGATTTACAGGAAACAACATCAATGATTAGATCTAAAACAGATCATCTTAAGGGAGTGAAGATAGGCATAATGGGATGTATTGTCAATGGACCCGGTGAAATGGCTGATGCCGACTATGGCTATGTAGGGACAGGAATTGATCAAATTTCTCTTTATAAAGGACAAGAATTAGTCAAGAGAGGGGTTCCATCAAAAAAAGCTTTAGATGAGTTAATAGTTCTAATTAAAGAAAATGGAGATTGGGTAGAGCCTTCTTAATATCAGCATTGTAATATTTCGTCATAAAGTATTATATTAAGCCCCTTGTTTTATGAAACTACTGATCAAACCATTAAACGATATTTCTATGTCCTTTTATAAGGATCATGGCCACTTTCATAATGGTGACGCAGGTCTAGACTTATATATTCTTGAGGACGTTATTTTTAAACCAGGAGATACCAAGTTGATTAAGCTTGGAATTTCTTGTGAATCTAATGATGGAACAGCTTATTATTTACTTCCAAGATCCAGTATTTCAAAGACTGCGCTAAGAATGTCAAATTCAATTGGCCTTATTGATGGAGGATATAGAGGTGAAATTATGGCGTCTTGTGATAATATTAAGAACTACACATATAAAGTTGAAAAAGGGCAAAGGCTTTTCCAAATAGTTTCATTTGATCTTGCCCCTATTAGCTATATACTTGTAGACACCTTGACAGAAACTACTAGAGGTAAAGGGGGTTTTGGAAGCACGGGGAAGTGAGAGTTATGACTAATTGTCATACTCACAAGATTGGCACAGAGTTTGCATTAACAATAATATCAAACATTAACAAACATAGATAGAGGAGTTATAAAAAAATGAAATTAAAACCGCTTGAAGATAGAGTAGTCGTTTTGCCACAGGCAGCTGAAGAGAAAACTGCTTCTGGTATCATCCTTCCTGATACTGCTAAAGAAAAACCTCAGATGGGGAAGATTCTTGCTGTAGGCCCAGGAAAAGCTAGTGATGCAGGTTCAATGATCAAGATGTCTCTTAAATCTGGAGATAAGGTTCTTTATGGTAAGTATTCAGGGACTGAAGTTAACTATGATGGCGATGAGGTTCTCATAATGAGAGAGTCTGATGTGCTTGCAGTACTATAACAATTAAAATAATAAGTGTAGGAGAAAAAAAATGGCAAAGAACATAGATTATAATTCAAATGCAAGAACTACTCTGAAAGTGGGGGTAGACAAGCTTGCTGATGCTGTGAAAGTAACCCTAGGGCCAAAGGGTAGAAATGTAGTGATAGATAAAAAGTTTGGTGCTCCAACAATGACAAAAGACGGTGTTACTGTTGCGAAAGAAATAGAACTTGAAGATGCCGTTGAAAATATGGGCGCACAAATGGTAAGAGAAGTTGCTTCAAAGACCTCTGATGTTGCTGGTGATGGTACCACAACTGCTACAGTATTAGCTCAAGCTATTGTTACAGAGGGAATGAAGAATGTAGCTGCTGGTGCAAACCCAATGGATTTAAAGAGAGGAATCGATAAATCTGTAACGCAGGTAGTAGATTATCTTAAAAAGCTAAGCAAAAGCGTTTCCAAAAAAGATGAGATAAATCAAGTTGGAACAATTTCTGCTAATAATGATTACTCAATTGGCTCACTCATTGCAGATGCAATGGAAAAAGTTGGAAATGAAGGTGTTATTACAGTAGAAGAAGCAAAAGGGACTGAAACTTTCTTAGAAACTGTTGAAGGTATGCAGTTTGATAGAGGTTATTTGTCTCCTTACTTTGTAACGAATGCAGATAATATGGAGTGTGAGATGGAAAACCCATACATCCTTATTCACGAGAAGAAGATAAGTAATATGAAAGAACTTCTTCCTGTTTTAGAGAAGGTTGTACAGGCAGGCAGATCATTACTTGTTTTAGCTGAAGATGTTGAAGGTGAGGCTCTGGCTACATTGGTTATGAATAAGTTAAGAGGTTCATTTAAGGTTGCAGCTGTAAAAGCACCTGGCTTTGGAGATAGGAGAAAGGCCATGATGCATGATATAGCCATTTTAACAGGAGGTACTGTAATATCTGAAGAGCAGGGTTATAAGCTCGAAAATGCAGATTTGGAGTATTTGGGGCAAGCTAGAACAGTAACCTTAGACAAAGACAACACAACTATAGTTGAAGGTAAGGGCAATCAATCTGAAGTTGAAAAAAGATGCAATGAGATTAAAGTTCAAGTTGAAAAATCTACTTCTGACTATGACAAAGAAAAGCTTCAGGAAAGACTTGCAAAGCTTTCTGGCGGAGTAGCTGTGTTGAACATTGGGGCTGCTACTGAAATAGAAATGAAAGAAAAGAAAGCTAGGGTAGAAGATGCTTTACATGCAACAAGAGCTGCTGTTAAAGAGGGCATAGTTCCTGGTGGAGGTGTTGCACTTTTAAGAGCCGTTTCAAGTGTGGCAACTAAGGGGATGGAAGGTGATGAGCTAATAGGGGCTGAGATACTTAAGTCTTCAATGGAAGCACCTATTAGGCAGATAGTTACAAATGCTGGCCTTGAAGGTGCCGTAGTAGTTAATAAAGTCAGAGAAGGTAAAAATGCTTTTGGTTATAACGCTAGAAATGATGAATACTGCGATATGATAAAGAGTGGGATTATCGATCCAACTTTGGTTACTAGAACTGCAGTACAGAATGCNGCTAGNATAGCAGGNNTATTNCTNACNACAGAAGCNACNATATCNGATAAGCCNGANCCNCNNGCTCCAGCTGCTCCAGGAATGCCTGGAGGTGGTGATATGGGTGGAATGGGTGGAATGGGTGGAATGATGTAATTCTTCTGAGTTCTGTTTAATTAAAAAAAGCTCACTTTTTGAAAGTGAGCTTTTTTTTTGTATTATACCTTGTTAAAAAATGTAATTGATCTTTATGGAAAAACTCATTATCTATATATTATGCTCATGATAAATTATCTTTTAGCATGTGTTGTATTTGTATCTATTTGTTTTTCAGCAGTTATCAGACCTGGTAGCAATGATAGTTTAAACTATATTCATGTTCTTTTTGAATGGGAGCAGGAGCCTGATGCTTATGAGTATAACATCCAGATTTCAGACTCTGAATCTTTCGATTCTATTATCGTAAATGAGAATGAGCCTTCAACTGTTTATATTGAGAAAGCTGCAATTAATTGGCAGAGCAATTACTATTGGAGAGTTAGGCCTGTTTTATCAAATGGGAGCTTTGGTAGTTGGATACAGACTCAAGGAGTTTCAGTATACTCTTTTAATACAAATCAATCTCAATTTAATGATAATATCAGTGTAAGTATATACAATGATAGCCTAATTCAAGGTGGTTTGGTTGCTTTTGGTATGATTGGACCTGAGCTTGCTTCAGGCGTGATTGATAAATTTGGAAGAGAGGTTTGGAATGATGGTAATTTTGATTTTACGCTCAACTATGTTAATGAAGTTGGGAATATTTTTGGCTTCAGTACTGTTGACTACCCTTTGAATACTGGAATGAAATCTAATACTAATATGGATGTTGTTTGGAGTGTAATGGATCAATTCAATCCAATTGATATTCATGAATTCAAACAACTTCCAAATGGTAATTATATGGGGTTTATTAGGGAAAACTTTATGGGGCCTATTCCAAATGATAATTATATGACTCAATACTTTGAAAATCTTGGATATTTAGCAGATGGAGTTACTCCAGAATTTCTATGGTTTGGTCAGAAAATTGTTGAGTGGAATCAGGAACATCAAATTGTATGGGAATGGAGTCCTCTCGATCACTTTTCGGTTAATGATTATGATAATTTTGAAGGTACTTGGTACTCTGCATATTTTGATCAGGCGCATGACTGGATGCATTCAAATGCATTCCATTTTGACGATGAAGAAAGTGTAATTTATGTTTCGCATAGACACCTGTCAAGAATTTCTAAAATTGATTATCCTTCTGGTAGTGTTATATGGAATATGGGTCTTCCTTCTGAATATATGTCTTCTGGTGATGAGCATATTTGTACTGATCTCTTGTTTAGCTTTCAGCATAATATTCAACTAATGGAAAATGGTGATTTGCTTTTTTTTGACAATGGTAATCTTAGTCAAGGTTTATTAGGAGATGAAAACCCTGTTAGCAGGATAAGAAGAGTAAAAGTAATTGATAATAGCTATTGTGAAACTGTTTGGCAGTTTGATCTTCCTCCAAATTTATTTGCGCAGGGTATGGGAAGCGTTCAAGCTCTTGATAATGGTAATTATAGCATTTATACCTTTGGAAGTGGTTTGGGAAGTCCAGAATGTAGTATCATTGAAGTAACTGAAGAGAAAGAAATAATTTGGAAGGCTACTGGACAAGCTGATAATGCTTGGTATAGATCATATAAAATTCCATCCATTCATCCAGATGCATTCAGTGTCGTTGTTGAAGGGTATACAAAAACAGATGAATCAGGTTCAGGGCTAATTCAACTAATTATTGGTGAGCCCCTAAAATTTATAATAAAAAATAAAAGTGGTTACAAACAAATTTATCATTATGAATTTAATGATCTAATGGATGAGGGAGGTTCTGCTTTTCTTGATGAAAATGGTCAAGTTGCTATAGAACCATATAGCTCATTTGAGTTGAAATTTTCTCCTCAAAATTTAGATGCTATTTCTACTAATGCTTTTATTTCAATTAGGCCTAAAGGGCATGGTTATTCTACTAAAGAACTATCTTTTAATGTTTCTTTTGATCAATCTGTTATTGGAGATGTTAATTTAGATGGATTGATTAATATTTTGGATGTAGTTGGTCTAGTAAATATTATTTTAGATTCAGGAAGTAATTCAAATTCCGATCTAAATCAAGATGGTACAAGCAATATTTTAGATGTAGTATTATTGGTAGGAATAATACTCGATTAGTTTTAATTTAAATTAACTTTATATCAATAACTGAAGAGGAACAATCATGAATAAAAACTCCAGCCTATTCTCCATTATATTCGTTTTAGTGTTTACACCATTATTTGCTCAAGATGATTGTGACCCATATTTAGTTTGTGGGCAGGCATTAACATGCGTTGACAGGCTTCTTTATCCAACAACCTGTGGTCCAGAAAATTGCGATGAGCCAATAGGTGAATGTGATGATGATGAGTATGAAGAAGAGGAGAATCAGTGGAATTGTTCAGATATAGGTACTCAACAAGAGTGTGAATATGCTGGATGTGATTGGAGTTTTAGTAATAATATGCCTGCTGGTGGTTATTGTTCAGGTTATATTGATGATGAAGACTTTGAAGATGATTGTAGATATTTAGAAAGTGAAGATGAATGTATTTATGAAGGTTGCATGTGGGATGAAGAAGAAGGTTGCTATGGTGTTTTAGAAGATTGCGATCCAGGCTTAATATGCGGTGAGGCTATAACGTGTATAGATGGAATGCTTTATCCAACAACNTGNGGTCCAGAAAATTGCGATGANCCNATAGGGGAGTGTGATGGTGGNGNTGGAGATAGTGATGGGCCTCCAGANTGTCTNCTTGATTGNGAGGGNATTGAAAATATTAATCNAGATGATGATCCATACAGNGCNTGTGAGCTNATTTTAGAGCTTAGNCAAACCGANTGTATNGAAGANTGTGTTGATGAAGAAATGGTAGTTATTGATTACGTAGTTGAGGGATGCCAGCAATGCTTAGAAAATAATTCTGATTGTAGCCANGTGTTTAGTGATAACANTGAATGTGATTGTGATATTTCTGAAAATTGTGATGAAGACTGTGATTGCGATAATGATTGTCAGGGAGAAAATTGTTTCTCAGATTGTGAAGGTGTAGAGGATATTAATCCTAGTGAAGATGCAGATGGTTTTTGTATGTGGATAATTGATCTTGAAGAAGAATGTATTTCAGATTGTCAGGATGTAGAAGGCTTATACTTTATCTGCTCTGCATGTTTGGAGGATCCTAACATAGACTGTATTAGTTTTTTTCAGGATTGTGAATGCGATATTTCAGATGGTTGCGATGAAAACTGTGAATGCGATAACGATTGTGAGAATGATGGAATAGATGAATGCTTTTATGACTGTGAAGAGCTGCTTGATATTTCAGACCAAGATCCAAATGGAATATGTGAAGCTTTTTTATCAATAGATGGATCCGAATGTACTGAAGATTGTAGTGTAGATGCGATGGCAGAGCTTAGCTTTATAAACTTATTGTGTGAGCAATGTCTAATAAATAATTCATGCGATGATCTATTTGGTGGTGATGAAGTTGAATTTGGGCGACTAAAGGGCTCAGTACAATATATTTTTGGTGATTATATAGATTTTATACCTCAGGCTGAGGTGCTTATCGTAGGGTTGAATAATAATTTTGTTCAGACTCCATTTGAAGAGGTTGTTTTTACAGATGAAAATGGCTTCTTTGAAATTGATCTGCCTGAAGGAATGTACAATGTTACTGCGTATGCGTTTAATGAAGAGCTTACTCAAGAGATATATATTGAGGTAGGAGAAGAATATAATCTTGATTTTATTCTTGGAGATTTTGGAGGTGGATGGGAAGGACTTCTTGGAGATATTAACTCAGACTTTGAAATTAATGTACTAGATGTTGTTTTACTTGTTAACTTCGTACTTGGAGTTGATGAACCAATTGAGTCTCAGTTCATGCTATCAGATATGAATGGAGATGGTGAGATTAATATTCTTGATGTTGTTCAAGTAATTAACATTATTTTAGATAGATAATTTACGTAGTTATAATTAATGTTTAAAAAGCCCCATATTTGGGGCTTTTTGTTAAGGAAAAGTATGCAAAATTCATTTTTAATAATTGTTATTCTATTAATTTTTCAAATTGGCATTTCTTCATCTAGTTGGGAGGGGTCAAGGGATGAGACTGTTTCATTGCTTAAAGAATATATTGATATTAACACTAGCAATCCTCCAGGAGATGTAAGAAAAGCTGTTTGGTGGATTGGAAAGCTGCTTGATAAACATTCTATAGATTATCAAACCTTTACTGTTGAAGAAGATCCTATGAGGATGCATCTTTTAGCTGAAATAAAAGGTTACAATAATAACCTTAAACCACTTTTATTATTAAATCATATGGATGTTGTGCCAGCTGATAAGCAAGCTTGGAGTGTAGATCCTTTTAAAGCATCAGTTGTCGATAGTGTTATTTATGGAAGGGGCTCACTTGATATGAAGGGTATGGGAATTATGCAGCTTATGACCTTAATTCAATTGAAGAAAGAGGGCTGGAAGCCTGAAAGAACAGTTAAGGTTTTATGTGTAGCTGATGAAGAAGTACTAGGTGAGTATGGGGCTAAATGGATGATTGAGAACCATTGGGATTTACTCGATCCGGAATGGGTCTGGGATGAGGGTGGAATCGGTTCGAAGGATTCATTCCCAGGTGTTGAAGTTTTTGCCGTTGCTGTTGCACAAAAAAAATCTCTATGGGTAGATGTTATAGTAAAATCTATATCTGGACATGGTTCGAGACCTTTTGATGGACACTCCAATCAAGTTCTTGCAAATGCACTTAGCAAAATAGTTTCCTGGAAGACTCCCATAGATATCAACGTAGCTACAAATGAAATGTTTAAGCGTGTAGGATTTAAAATAAAGGGTTTAAATGGTTTTATTCTTCGGAATATAAATAATCCTTTACTAAAGTACTTTTTTGGGTCAAAAGTTGCTAAGAGTAGTGTTTCTGTTAATGCTATGCTTAGAAATACAGTTTCATTAACAATTATGGATTCAGGGTATAAGGTAAATGTAATTCCTGAAATAGCTAAAGCCTCTCTTGATATAAGATTGCTTCCAAGTCAGGATTCAGAAGAATTTATTAATCAGTTAAAAGTAGTTATTAATGATAGTAGAGTACAAATTGTTCCAAAAAGAGTCCCTGAGCAAGGATATATTTCAAGTTGGGAGAGTACTTTCTTTTCAATTTTATCGGAAGAGATAAATCATCTATATAGACAATCAGTTGTTACGCCGTTTATGAGCCCAGGAGGAACAGACTCACAATATTTTCAATCAAAAGGAGTTGACTGTTATGGAATTATACCTGTTTTAGTACATGAGGCAGATATACAAACCATTCATGGTATAAATGAAAGAATTTCAATTCAGAATCTAATGAATGGATACAGAATTGTCTACAACACAGTTAAAAGGGTATGTGGATCTAATAAATAGCACTAATATATTTCATTTCCATAGAACTCACTATCAGTAGTTTTACGTTCGCTTCTGATCCAAGAGGTGTAAGGATTTTGACTACTTCTCTTGTAGTTCTCTAGCTTGTTGACTTCAAGATGGGAGATAAATTGGTTTGAATCTACCTCATCCTTTGAATTGACCCTTATTATAAATGAATTACGAGAATCAGATCCTACAATAGAGGTTTGGCCTGATTCAAGAGCAAGAATAGTTCCAGTTATTTCACTAGATGTATTTATGCCTGGAAAGGGTCCTTTAATTTTATTGGTTTGATTTCTTTCAAAATTTAAAATATCATCTTTATTGATTTGGTCCCAATTTTCATCGAGTTTAGATAAAATATTCTCAGCATATTTTTTCTTCAAATCCTTAAGAATAGATGATTTAATTTGAGTTTCAACTTCAGAAAGATCTTTGTACTGATCTTTTTCTTCGTTGATAATATGCATCACAACAACACCATTATCTGTTTCTATATCATCTGATATAGTTTTTAAAGAATTATCAAACGCAAATCTAACTAGACGCCTATTAAATCCTATTTTATAAGGAATTCCAGAATTTTGGGTAAAGGTTTCAGTTACTTGGATTGTATCAGAATTTAGGTTGTGAGTTTTTAATGCTTCTTCAAACGAAGAAATATCAACATCAGCTAAAAAGTCTTTTGCATTATCAGAAAGCTCCTGTTGCTTTGTGAAGTAATCAAGTGAATCTTTGTCTTTAATATTGTTTTCCCAGTAAACGTATTCAACAGTTCGATAGTCATCTTTCTTGTATTTAGAGTCCTTGTCTTCGTTGTATTTACTTTGAATCGATTTGTCATCAATGTCAACTAATGAATCTGGTATATTTGAATAATTTATATAGACATAATCAATATTACAGTTTAAGCTATCCTTAATATATTTTTGTTTAACATCATTATTAGTTACGTAATTTGTTGAGTTATGAAAATTCCTTAATTTCCTTTTACTTAACCATGTTTTTAAATAATTTTCCCAATTTCTATGATAGGACTCAATTTCTAAAGGCATATTTTCATTAATTATTGCATTTATATAAGCATCACTATCAAAGGCACCTGATGAGTCCGCAAAAAATCCTAGGCCAACTATTCCTTGCTGAAAACTTGGAGGGGGTGATGACATAAGGTATTCAATCACCTCTTCAGATGACGTATGTATCTCAAGATTGTCTAAGGCCTGATTATCAATTTGATCACTTACAAGCTGATCCCACGTTCTTGTTAGAAGTTGGTTGTAACGTCGGCTATCATTATTTTGATCAGACTGCTGTGAAATCCTGTTTGTAAAAAATTGCCTAGAAATTTGGCTGTCATTTATATATCCAACGTATAATTCCGTATTTTTACTTTTTATGAAAATATCCATTATGTTGGCACCTCCAACTAAACCTCCTACAACCATGCTAACAATAAAAAAGAAAAGTAATAAAATTAAAATTATTTTTGAGTTATCTCTAAGTTTTGTCATGCTTAACACAATAAAATCTCCTTATAAAATTAAAGTGGAGATAAGCGGGATCGAACCGCTGACCTCTTGAATGCCATTCAAGCGCTCTCCCAACTGAGCTATATCCCCAAATGGAAAATGAAACAGGAAACAAAATTAGTCTATATTTGTTTACTGATACAAGTATAAAAAAAATAGAATAATATTATTTTAATGAGGTGTAATTTTAAAGTATGAAAAAGTTTATAAAAGAATCTTTATACATAGTTTCTATTTCACTATTTTTCGGGGTCATTAGATTTTGGATTTTAGAAGATGATTTTGATTTATTGAAAAAAGAGAGAGTAGCGAAAGAAGTAGCATGTGATGATATTCCTGATCAAACATTTGAGCCTATTCAGGTTAGTATTGAGTGTGTTAAGCAAATGATAAAAGATAATCTAGCAACTATTATTGATTCTAGAGATAGAGAAGAGTTTGTTTCTGGAAATATACCAGGATCTATTAATATCCCATATAATGAAATAGATGAAGGATTAGATGATGCTATTTTTGATCTCGAAGATTTAGATAGAGATGATATATATATAGTCTATTGTGGAGGTGCAGAACTTAAGTGTGATATAAGTCAATATCTTAGTGAGGAAATGATTGGTTCAGCGTTTGAGTTTAAGCGAGTTTTGCTGTATGAAGGTGGATGGGCAGAGTGGTCGAAGGAGGAAAGAAACAATGAATAAAATAAAATTACCTCTTAATTATATAGTTGATATTTATGATTTTTCAAGGCTAGTTGTTGGATTGGTGTTTATATTTGCAAGTTTAAGTAAAATTTCAGATCCTGCTGCATTTTCAAATATTATTGATAATTATCATGTAACTCCAGTTTATTTCAATAATCTAATTGCTCTTTTTCTACCATGGATTGAGTTATTCATAGGTCTTGGACTACTATTAGATATTTATCCTGAAACATGTAGCAACCTATCTATAATTTTATTACTTTGGTTTATATTTATTCTTTCCCTAGCGTATTATAGGGGAATTAATATTAATTGTGGATGTTTCTCAGTTGATCAAGGTGCAAGTTCATCTTCAGATATATTAAAAAGAATAATTGAAGATATTGTTTTCTTGGTATTATCATTTATAGTTAAAATACGTTCTGAAATTAAATAAAAATGATTAGGTATATAAATATATTACTCTTTTCTGCTTTGTTGTCTCAAAATGTTAATCCATCTTTGACAATTTTAGCCACAGCCAATGTTAGCAGCGAAACAGATCCATGTGGTTGAAAGAAGAAGCCTCGGGGCGGTCTTGCCCGGAAAGCTTATTTGATAGATAACATAGCGGCTAAGGTTGACAACATTTTGGTGTTTGATTCTGGAAATCTTTACTTTAAGAAGGATAAAGTAGATCAAGGGGTTGCATCAGAAGTCGCAATAAATACTGCAAACATTATAGTAGATGCTTTTAATGTAATTGGTTGTGATGCTTTTTCGCCTGGATCTCAGGATTTTGCAATGGGACTTAAAACTCTGAAAGAGCTAGAAGCTCGATCAAACTTTGACTATATTTCTGCAAATATTTATGATAGATCGGGAACTAGGCTTTTTAAGCCATACAAGATTATTTCAAAAGGAGATCTTAAAATTGCAGTAATAGGATTGGCTTCAAACTTTGAATCCTTGGAAGTTAAAGTTAAGGATCCTATTGATGATCTTCAGAATATTATATTCCAAATCAAAGATGAGTCTGATTTTATTGTTCTTCTTTTTAATTCAACAGAGATAGATATATCAATGCTTCACAAAGCAAATCTTCCAATAGATTTAGTTATTCGCAGTAATTCTAGAAAAAAATCAAAGGATGGAGGCTCTAAGGTTATTCCTATATATTCTGTGGGTGATAAAGGAAAACAGGTATACAGGTTTGATGTTTACAACTCTAATAATCAGGATATCTATGTAGATAAGACTGTTCATCTTAATAGACTTAAAAATGTTAAATCAAGATTAGATCGTATGAAAAAAGATGATCCTGGTGTTGATTTAATGCAGAAATATGCGGATGATAAATCAACTTTAAATAAAATTAAAAATTATAAAAGTCAATTGGAAGAATCTAACTATATACTTAACAATCTAACAAATTATATAGCAACAGGACATACAGATTTAGGAAAAAGAATTGATAGTAGAGCAGATATTCTTCAGATTATCGATATAGGCAAAGCTCGAGTACAAACTTTGCCGATGCCTCAGAAGTAGATATGGGAATAATTTTATTTTTTAATTAAAAAAATAAAATTAATATATAGAACCATTATTTTTAATGTTTTTTGCGAAAGTAGCTCAGCTGGTAGAGCATCACGTTGCCAACGTGAGGGTCGAGGGTTCGAATCCCTTCTTTCGCTCAATGACCCCGTTTATTAACGGGGTCTTTAATTAGGCGTCGTAGCCAAGTGGTAAGGCAGCGGTCTGCAAAATCGCCATCACCAGTTCGAGTCTGGTCGACGCCTCTACCGCCGAGATGGTGGAATTGGTAGACACAAGGGACTTAAAATCCCTCGGTACTTTGTACTGTGCGAGTTCAAGTCTCGCTCTCGGCACCATCTTTAAAGCCTCTCTGAAAAAGAGAGGTTTTTTATTTATCCTAAAATGTAAAAATAAAGTCTTTTAAATTCATTTAAATACCCAACTTTGTACCACTTACTATGTACTTTTTGTAGTTTTTAAGGTTAGATAGGAGGGTGTAGGGTTAAATTGATTTTTTTCTATTTGTAAATAGGTTTACCTGTTTCAGGGTCAAATCTAAAAGGCTTTGGTTCTTTTATTGTTTCATTTTTTAAAGAATCTTTAGAAGTTTGTTTGATATAAAGGCTGTCAAGTTCTTCTGGTGGCTGTTGGGCTTGTTTTTCTGAGGAAGATTTCAAGTGCTGTTTTCCATCATTTGAAATTTTATTTGATTGTTTTTTTGTTGTTATTAAATCACTTTTTTTTGTGTTTTGAGAACTTAAGTATGCATCTTTAGCTATGGAATAATTATTTTCGTGCACCCAACCTTGACCCTTGACTAAAATAGAACTATAGCCTCCTATGTATGGTATGTATAAGTTTTTTTGACTAATTTTTACATTGGTCAAATAGTCTGCTCCGTACTTGTTCAAAGTATTCTGTATTGCATTGTCTAATCTAGGCGCAGGACCAGTTGGAAAAACAATAATAATATGAGTAGTCTCTTCTCCGTTTATATAGCCTAAAAGTTTATACTCTTCAGGAATTGGATTCTTTAGGTCTGCTTGTTTTATTTCTCTAGTTGATACTAATGATAGGTTAGCTAAGTTTTTTGTGGAGCAGCTTAGAAATATAAGTAAAGATACAAAAAAGAGATAATGTTTTTTTATATTCATGTTATTAAGTTAATACCAACTTCTTAAATTATCTCATGATTAAAAAAATAAAAGTATTATTTATAGTCTATTTTTCAATTTTTTCGGTTTCTTGTTCACCAACGGGTAAAATAGTATATATTAATGATATAAGTACTGATACTAGAAAAGTCTACGATGACTTTGATGATATTTTTGTTAGCTCAATCCAAACCTTACAGGAACTAAATTACGTTCTTGATAGCACTGACAAAGATGGAGGTGTTATTACGGCCTATAAATCCTCATCAAACTTTAAGTTAGAGAATAAATCAGCTGATGAGACACCATTTTGGGTTAAAGTAATTACAGGAGCACTTATAGCTGGTGCAGTTCTATTTGTTCTATCCATAATATTTGATGATGATTCAGATGAAGAAAGTAAAGATGACGAACATAGCCATCATCACCATCATCATTATCCGGATTTAGATCTTCATGAAAACAATGATCAAAAAACAATAAGATCTTATCGTTTAAAGGTATCTATACTTATTCAGGAACAAGAGGATTTACTATCAATTGTAACGGTGCAATCTTTAGGTGAGGATTTAAAGAATGGAATAGTTGTTGATACAAGTCCAGCTGTTGAGCAAGGATTGTTTGATAATTATTATAATAGACTTTCATCATTGATAAATAGAGACTAGAAGGTTACAAGCCTAAATTTATTTTTTCATATTTACAAATTGAAGAGGTAAGTTTATTTCAGAACTTTTGAGATTGCTCATTACCGTCTGTAGGTCATCAATTTTTTTTCCAGTAACCCTGATTTGCTCTCCTTGAATTTGAGAGCTAACCTTTAGCTTCATATCTTTTACAAGAGTATTAATTTTTTTTGAGTTTTCTTTACTGATACCAGATTGGAGTTCAACATTTTGTTTAATTGTCATTCCTGATGTCTGCTCAATTTTGCCATATTTAAAAACTTTAATTGATAGCTTCCTGGCTATAGCTCTATCTTGTAACATACCTACAACAGTTTCCATTTGGTAGTCGGAGTCTGCTTTAATAACTATATTTGAATCAACCTTATTTAGATCAAGGCTTGCATTGGTGCCTTTGAAATCATATCTGTTAGAAATATCGCGTTTAACCATATTTACAGCATTGTCCATTTCTTGCATATCAAATCCACATGTTATATCAAATGAAGGCATCTTAATCTCCTTAAATTTTATTATGTAATTTACAAAGTGATTAATAATTTAATATATAATAAAAAAAGGTAATTATAAGATGAGACTATCAACCATGAGATCTGGCAATCCTGCACTTAACAGTAAAACCTTCAAAAATATTAAGGCAGATGATGGCCAAATAATGACATTAGAAGGTGCAATTAATAAAATTTCTGTATCAGTTTTAATTCTTTTTTGTACGGCATTCTATAGTTGGACCCAAAATAATCCTTCATTTATAATGATAGGAATTATAGGAGGATTAATATGCGCGGTTATTACCATATTTAAAAAGGACTTATCTCCATACACAGTTCCAGCCTATGCAGCCCTTGAAGGTCTTGCCCTAGGAGCAATTTCATTTTATTTTGAACAAATATACCCTGGAATTGCAGGGCAGGCAGTGTTCTTAACATTTGGAATTATGACAGCTCTTCTATTTGCCTATAAAACAAAAATAATAAAGGTAACTGAAAATTTTAAGCTAGGAGTATTTGCAGCCACTGCAGGCATTGGAATTGTATATCTTATAAACTTTATAATGAGCTTTTGGGGTACAGGAATATCAGTTATGAATATACAAAACTCATCAATCTACAGCATAGGCTTTAGCATCTTTGTTATTGCAATTGCTTCAATGAACCTGGTTCTAGATTTTGATTTTATAGAAGAAGCAGCTGAGTCAAATGTTCCTAAGTATATGGAGTGGTATGCTGCATTTGGTTTACTTGTTACGCTTATTTGGCTCTACCTTGAGATATTAAGATTGTTAGCTAAACTAAATTCAAGAAGGAACTAGAAAAATTAAAATTTACTTTTCAGGATCAATCAGAGGTGGAAGGACTGATGCTAAGCTTTATAAAGAAATAATTTTTTACTTAAAGAATAAAGGAGATGTTCTTACTGAGCATATAGGAAACTCAAGCCTGTCATCAGATGGACAGGTTGAAATTAAAGATGAAGCTATCCATAATGAAGATATGGATTTGTTGATAAACTGTAATATTGTAATAGCTGAGGTCACAAATCCAAGTTTAGGTGTTGGGTATGAGATTGGCAGAGCAATTGAAAATAGAAAAAGAGTGGTATGCTTGTATAGACCTAGTAGTAGCTCAAAGCTGTCAGCTATGATCTCTGGCTGTAGCGATATAGAGCTCATTGAGTACGATTCAATAATGTCTTTAAAAAAAAGTATAGACAAAATTTTTATTTAATATTATTTTTTCCTACAATTAAATACAAATGCAGGCGGGTAGTTTAGAGGGGTAAAGCAAATTTTGATAGATTTATAATATTTTTTGATTTTTGGGAGTAAAAATAAAGAATATTGAAGCTGTATAAACAAACCCTCATCAGAAATACATTTTAATGTACAATCCAGTATCTTACTTGTAGTCTCCTTAGGCAAAGTGAAGAGAGGAACAGAAGAGATTATGCAGTTAACTTCATTCATACCTTCACTTTCTAGAAAGCCCTCTATATTTTCAGCAGATTTATTTACAATTTTAAGTCTTTTATCTTTAATTAGTTTTAGATCAGGGAGAAATTTTTCATTTACTTCAAATGTAAAAAGCTTAGAGTT
>NHIV01000060.1 GCA_002170735.1 bacterium TMED198
GCTGAATATTTTTTAGAAGAAGTAAATGAATCTATATCACTTGTTGACTCTGAATTGGTTGCAACAAGATGTTATGTAGAATCTCCATTTAACAATGAAAAGGCTATTTACTTTGGAGGCTTTGATCCTAATGGTTTCTTATCAACAAATAAAGCCTGGATATATAAAAAAATAAATACTTTGAATGGTGATTTTAATAATGATGGACTTGTTAATATATTAGATGTGGTTCAATTATTAAATAGTGTTTTAACAAATGAAAACAATAACAACTTTGATATAAATCAAGATGGGATTGTTAATATTTTAGATATAGTTAAGTTAGTTGATATAATTTTAAACTAATCTGTCCTACTTTGAGGGTAGGGGACTGCAGGTTTGAATACTGCCGCTTTAATATAGAATTATCCCTCAATACTTAGCCATTGAAGGGATTTTTTTGTTTTGTAGATTATTTTTAATAAAAGCCAGCATAAATGATAACAATAAATAATTTGAATTTAGATTTTGCAGGAGAAATTATATTTAATAATATTTCCCTTCAAGTCCAAAAAGCTGATAAAATAGGTTTAGTTGGGCGTAATGGATCAGGTAAAACTACATTTTTAAATTTAATCTCTAAAAAAATTTCTCCAACTTCTGGAACTATTTCACACACCAAGAACCTGAAAATTGCCTATTTGCCACAGGATATAAGTTTCAACCCTGATATAAATTTAAAAAAATATGTTATAGGCATTTCTTCTAGGCTTGAAAAGCTAGATAGGCAGATTGGTAATATTAATGATTTGATTGTCAATGAGAAATTAGAAACAAAACAGTTTGAATTAATTGATGAGCTTTATCAGATACAGCATAAAAAAGATAAAATGAATGTTCTAGATCTAGAAATTAATTCTGAAATAGTTATGAAAGGACTCGGCTTTAGTAGTGAGGATTTTATAAAAAATGTTAACAACTTATCAGGTGGATGGAAAATGAGAGCAGAATTGTCACGTCTGTTAGTGCAAAACCCTGATATTATACTATTGGATGAGCCCACAAATCATTTAGATCTTCCTGCAATAATTTGGCTAGAAAAATTTTTAAAAAATACAAAATGTACATTAATACTTGTTTCGCATGACACTAGGTTCCTTGATGGAAATATTAATAGGGTGCTTGATATATCTCAGAATACTATAAATGATTTTAAAGGGAATTATTCAAAATATTTGATTTACAGGGAAAAAGAAATTGAAAGACAAATTAAACAGAAAAAAAATCAAGATAAGTATATAAAACAAGCAAATATGTTAATTGGGAAGTTTAGATATAAAAAAAATAAGGCAGCATTTGCCCAAACATTAATTAGAAGATTAAAAAAAATGGACAAGATAAAAGTAGATAGCTTTGATATTTCGGGTATTAGTTTTCGATTCCCAGAACCAATACATTGTGGTAATATTATTTTTAAATCAAATAAATTGAAAAAATCTTTTGGAGATAATTTAGTATTTGAAAATCTTGATTTAGATATTTATAAAGGTGATAAACTTGCATTTGTTGGTAAAAATGGCTGTGGAAAAACTACTTTAACAAAAGTGATTAATGGAGAAATAGATTTTGAGGGAAATATAAAAATAGGTGAAAAAGTCATTATCAATTATTTTGCACAAAATCAAAATGAATTATTAGATCCTAGCATTTCAATATTAGAGTATATAGAAAGCATTCCATCGGGAAAAACAGGGTCTCAGCTAAGAGGATTGCTAGGAGCTTTTCTATTTTCGGATGATGCAGTATATAAAAAAATTAAAGTACTTTCTGGAGGTGAAAAGGCAAGATTGGCATTATGTGGTTTGTTATTGTCTCCGAGTAATGTTATTATTTTAGATGAGCCTACAAACCACTTAGATGTTTTTGCAAAGGACATATTAAAACAAGCATTGTTGCAGTACAGTGGAACTTTAATTCTGGTATCTCACGACCGCCACTTCTTAACAGGTTTAGCTGATAGAGTGATAGAGTTTGACAATAAAAATATTCATGAATATCCAGGTGATATAGATAGCTATTTAAACCAGAAAGAAGCAGACGAAGAAGTTCCTCTAATAAAGAAGAAGAAGGATAAAAAATCAGAATACGAACAAAGAAAAAAACTTGATAAAAAATTACGTTTTTTAAATAAAAAAAATAAAAAAATTGAGAATGAAATTGAAAAAATTGAGAATGAAATTGAAAAGTTTAATGATTCGCTAAATNAAGTNAATAAGCAAGTTGAATATAANGANTNTAGTAAGCTTAATGATTTATTGAGNGATAAGTTNGATAGNTGGGAACAAACCCAAGATGAAATNAANAAGGTNTCAAAAGAAATTCAATCTTATAAATGAATGGTGCAAATATCTAATCTCTCCTTATTTATTGATCTGATGTAAATAGATTTAGATCTTAATGGTTTTTTAAAATTTGCAATAAAGCTTCTTTCATAGTGAACTTATAATTACTAAATTTCAGTTGAGAATAGATCTCAATAATTGATTAAATTGAAGGTTAAAATTGACGATAATTAATACTATAAAAACAAAAATGAGTGATAGTTTATTATTAACTATTATATATACGATAGGTCACTTTTTTATTGCGGTTTTATGTGTAACGTTGATTACAGGTGCATCTTTAGAACTTGCAACCATTGATGCCTTAGTTGAGCCTTTGATTAATGCATTGTGGTTTTATATTCTTCATAAAGTTTATTCAAACTACAAATCTCGGAAATCATTAAAAAAATATTAATTCTATTGATCTGGTATAATTCTAGATTCAATAGTAATCCTACTAACTTAATGTAGAATTGGAAAGCTTCTTTTTTTAGGGGCTTTTTTGTAAATTTTACAATCAAATTAAATTTTCATATTTATGACAACTGATCAAATCGCTATATTTTGCATTATAATATTTACTTTCACACTATTTGTTTGGGGTAAGTTGAGATATGATATTGTATCTCTTATATCATTGTGTGTTTTATTTGTTATTGATATACTGCTGGGCTCTGAAAGCTCAAATTTAATTGCAAATAAATCAAATGTTTTTTCAGGTTTTAGTCATCCAGCTGTAATCACTGTCGTAGCAGTGTTGATAGTTAGCAGGGCATTGTATAATTCAGGGGTTGTTGATTTGATTTCTAGAAAAATAGCACCTTTCTCTAAAAATCAATTTGCACATATTACTAGCTTGAGTAGTGTAGTGGCTATTTGTTCAGCCATTATGAATAATGTAGGAGCTTTAGCTTTGATGCTTCCGGTTGCCATTAAAACATCTGTTAAGCAGAAACGATCCCCAAGTGTAATTTTAATGCCATTAGCTTTTGCTAGTATTTTAGGAGGTATGATAACGATGATAGGGACTCCTCCTAATATTATTATTGCTAATTTTCGTGAGTCTTACCAGGCAATGCTGAAAGCGGAAGCACTTGAAAATCCAATGTCAGCAGCGGCCAATTATTTTTTACAAAATAATATAAAAATTGAAGAATTCAATCCATCCTCGTTTGGGATGTTTGATTTTAGCTCTGTAGGAATATTAATTGCATTTTTAGGAGTGCTCTTTATAGCATTTATTGGATGGAGATTAATTCCTAAAGAATCATTTAAGAAGCCTGGCTCAGGTGTACATTTTTCTATAGATGAGTATATAACTGAAATTCGGATTCCTGAAAAATCCAAATTTATTGGATTAAAGGTCAAAGATGTAGAGAAATTTACTGAGAATAGGCTCTCAATATTTGGATTCATAAATGAGACAGGAAAGGTTCAATCCTTTAATGGTAATAAAGTTATAAAGGAAAAAGATAGATTCTTAATTAAATCTGATCCCGTTGATTTAAAAGTTATGATGGATGAATACACTATAAGATTTACTAAAAAAATGCGAGAACGCATTGATAGATTGAAAGATGAAAATACTATATTTAAAGAGGTGTTGATTACTCCGGGATCTAAACTAGAAAATAGAAATCGTACCTATCTTAGAAGGCGCTCATCAAATTCATTAGTATTAATGGCGATTGCTCGACAAGGGAAACCCATTCGTAAACGTTTAGAAAAAGTTAAGTTTCGTATTGGAGACGTTCTATTGCTTCAAGGCAATGTAGACAACCTTGAAAATAATATTAATTTACTTGGCTTGTTGCCACTTGAACAAAGAGAGATGCAGATAGGCATTTTCTCTAAGGTTGGCCTTTCTTTATTGATTTTTTTTGGAGCTATTTTATCAAGTATTTTAGGATTTTTACCTACAACGATAGCATTTGTTATCGCCGTATTGCTTTATGTTTTAACAGGAATTTTACCAATTCGTCAATTATATCAAGAAATAGATTGGCCAATTATTATTTTATTAGGAGCGATGATTCCTGTTAGCAATGCCCTACAAACAACTGGCAGCTCTCAGTTGTTAGCGTCATTTTTGGTAGGTGTAACAGAAGGGCTGCCCCCTTGGTCCATACTATCTATAATCATGATTATAACCATGTGCCTATCAGATATTGTTAATAATGCTGCTACCGCTCTTATTATGGCTCCTATTTCAGCGGGTATTGCAATATCATTAGGTGTGAGTATTGATCCGTTTTTAATGGCTGTTGCTGTAGGGGCCTCTTGCGCTTTTCTTACTCCTATAGGTCATCAGTGTAATGCTATTATTTTAGGTCCAGGAGGATACAAGTTTTCAGATTACTGGAAAATGGGACTGCCTTTAGAAATTTTAATTGTTCTTATAGGGACTCCATTGATAGTTTACTTCTGGCCGCTTTAAATAATTGATCCTAATGTCATGTAAATTGATTCCAAATGCTATCTAGACTATTTTTATTAAAAAATAAAAAATGTTGTGGAGAGGGCTGTCTTATGTGTCCATATGAGCCTCAACACTCACTAAATTCAAAAATTATTCGAAAAGAAATAATTCAAGTTTGCAACGAGGAAGAGCTTGATGTTATTAATCGTTAGTTTTATTGTAAATCAATCTGAAGATTTATGTCTTTCCTTCTATTTTTTATTTTAATACTGTAAGGCATTGTAACATGTTCTTTATGGAGGTTTTTTATTTTTTAAATTTCACCATGAAAAGTACAGTTGAAAAGAAAGATAGATACAATTGGTGTGTAACTGGAACTCTGGACACCCATCTGAGCTCATCGGATTTGTGGAATATCATATCTAGACCTTCAAATCTAGAGTTGTTCCATCCTTTTTGTGATAAGAATCCAGTAATTGCTTGGCCTGGTGTAGGTTCTATTGATCAAATCTTTTACTATAGTGGCTTAGTTTTAGAGAGAAACTTTATAAGCTGGATTGAAAATAAAGGGTATGACTTGTTAATTGGTAAAAAAAATGGAGAGCTATCGTTTGTTTCTTGGCAAATCAAGGAAAATGGAGGTGGATCAAAATTATCAGTTTCAATATACCCCTATGCTTACAACAAGGGAAGAAAGTTAATTAATATCCTCCCCTATTTGTTAGTAGTTAAACCTATCTTGACCAGCTATATAAATTCTGTTATGAAGGGGCTTGAGCACTACATAAATACAAATAGAAAAGTGAAAAAAAATCAGTTTGGAAATCATAAATTTTTTTCAAATTAATTGACAATGAATAAAGACCACTTTAAAAATATAATTAACGGCTATAGAAGCGCACCAATTAATCAAATTTTTAAACCAAAAATGAAGATTGGTTTAGGCAAATGTGAAATTGAGATGGAAATATCAGAACAATTGCATCATTCCGCAAATAGTTTACATGGCTCTGTTTATTTTAAAATGCTAGATGATGCTGCTTGGGGAGCTTCAAACAGCTATGTAGAAGATGTGTTTTTATTTACTCATAATTTTAATATATATTTAACCAGGCCAGTGTCGAGTGGTGTAATTAGGGCGGTAGGTCAAGTTGTTAATCAAGAAAATGGAAAAATTAATGCTGACTCTACTCTTTATGACTCTGGAAAAAATGAAATAGGTCGAGGGTCTGGTATCTTCATGAGAAGTAAATATTTACTAACGAATGCGATTGGTTTTAATGCAAAATAGCAGAAAATACCTTTTTTATGTTTAGAGAGAAAACTAAAGAGTCAAATTTTATTGATAGAAGTCAGTTTTTAAAAAAAGCTAGTCACCTTCTACTGGGCATGTTTGCAATGATCAACTTTCCTTTTGCAAGTTCAAAATTTTTTTCGGAGAAATCAAATATGTTCAAAACTTCAAAACTACCCAATATTGGGCCATGGCCCACATTAGATCCATTTTTATTTTGCGTTCACCATAATGATAGCTATCCAAGAGGAAATGACGTTATGGGGCCGGATGAAGAGCTAGATGGTAGAAACCTAGGTAGTGACTTCTCTAACTTAAATGGCTGGAGCATGTACCATGGCAGCAAAGTCCCTGGTTTTCCAAGGCACCCACACAGGGGGTTTGAAACAATCACGATTGTTGACAAGGGTTTGATCGACCATTCAGACTCATTGGGATACTCCGCTCGCTATGGAGATGGAGATGTCCAGTGGCTTACGGCTGGAGATGGAATTGAGCATTCAGAGATGTTCCCATTGCTAGATAAAGAAGATTCAAATCCAATTGATTTTTTTCAAATTTGGATTAACCTTAAATCGGATAATAAAAGAGTATCTCCAAATTTTTCCATGTTTTGGAAAGATAAGATTCCCAAGGTAATTGAATATGATAAAAATAAATTAAGAACAGAGGTTCAAGTGATCGCAGGGGCATACAAAAACAAGAACGCTCCTAATCCTCCTCCAAACTCTTGGGCAGTAGAAAAACAAAATTTTGTAAATATTTGGAAAATTAAGCTTGATAGCAAAGCAGAGTTTGTATTGCCTGAGGTTGAAAAGGGTGTTTCAAGAACATTATATTTTTACAAAGGTAGATCTTTATCTATAAATGATCAAAACATAAATTATAGATCAATGATTGAAATTGACGGATCAGATCAAGTTAAAATATCATCATTGAGTGATGAATCTTTTGTTTTGCTTCTCCAGGCTAGGCCTATTAATGAACCGATTGTTAAGTACGGACCATTTGTTATGAATAATAGAAAAGAAATTGAGGAAGCCTTTGAGGACTATAACCGAGGTGGTTTTGGAGGTTGGGACTGGTCTGATAGCGGGCCTGTACATGGCAGGAAGTATAAAAAATTTGCAATTGGAGATAACTAGATTTTTTTGATAGGCTTTTGAAAATTAAAATTAATTTATGTAACAATAAGTAAAATAATGTTTAATGTTTAAGCCATTTGTTTAAGTTTGGTAGTGAAAATTTTATTAAGTATTCTATCTTTACCACTTCTTTCTCTTTCAATATTGTTTGGTCAGTACGACTACACCTTGGTTGATTTAAATCCTAATTCAACGTCATTCCAAGAAAATGTTGGTCCAAATATTTCATCTGATCAAATTACCTTACATTATTTTGGCTACTACTATTGAGGCATTTGTGCCGCTCGGTTCGAGCAGCTTGATGATCTACTTGAAGGACTAAACGACCTTGGATATAGCCAAGTAAAGCTAGTAGGTATTGGAAAATCTACCCATGAATCTTCNTTAANTAATTGGACAAGCGGAAATGCATCATCAGTTTGCATGGATGAATCTCCTTTCAATGTTTGGAATGGATGGAGCGCAAGTCAGAGAGACTTGTTCGTGCTTGATCATAACGGAGACTTAGTTCTAAGTCAAAACATCTCTAGTGGGCTTCCAAGTAACTTGCAATCTACAATTATCGATTTAATTGAATCTATCCCCTCAGGATCTATCCTAGGAGATCTAAATGAGGATGGGACCATTAATGTTATAGATGTAGTCAACTTAGTAAATATTATATTAGGTGGAAGCTCTAGCGAACAGCAGTTAGCTGCTGGAGACATTAATCAAGATGGAACCATCAACGTGATAGACGCAGTTCAGCTCGTAAATATTATTTTAAACTAAAAGTTTTTCAGATAGAGTGATTGATAGCATTTGATATTCTATCATTATGTCTTATATTTAAATATGAAAAATATTTTTCCATTAATAATTTTTTTGTCCTCTCTTTTTACCTCAGATGAAATAAATGGGAGATGGCATTTGGTTGGATATGAAGATGCTATAATGTATCAATTTGTAGATACTGAGCCATATGCTGATGCTGGGTTAAGGTATAGTATTTATGTTGACGAAAATGGTGAGTTTGATGATCTAGATGGTGACAACACAGGAGGGACACCTCACCCTTACAGTGTTTTAGGAGACATTATAACTATAGATACCCATTTTGGAAATATTCTTAATTATCAAATGAATTACAGGTGCGATGGCCAAGTTGTTGATTTTAAGACAGTTCCTGAGGAGGTAGTTCATTCTACTTTGTTTAGAGAAGGATATGCCTACACAGATAATATGTGTGGTGATTACGGAGACATTAATAATGATGGAGAAATTAATGTTATTGATGCAGTTTTATTAGTGTCATATATATTAGAAGGCTCAATGATCTATAATGGAGATATGAACCAGGATGGTTCGTTGGATGTCTTAGATATTGTCCTGCTTGTAGATACTATTATCAACCTGGATGATGTTCTGCCTGATTCTGGATTATTTGTTAGTGGCCAGTATCAAGAAGACGAGCTCACATTTGTCTATGATATAGTATTTTCTGAACGATCAAATATGAATGGATTGCAGTATTCATCGGGCCAAAACAAGCTAGAAGACCAGTTGCTTGATACAATAATACTTGAGCTTGATATTGCTATCCCTCCAAATCCAAACAATAAACTTCTACCAGTAGCAATGCTAATTCATGGTGGTAGTTTTGCCGCTGGAAGTAAGGAAGATAGGTGGCAAGATGCTAAAGATTATGCTTCATTGGGCTATGTAGGCTGTACAATTAACTATAGGCTAACCCCGCAAGATTATCAAGATAATTCAGAGCTAAACCTTATTCAGGCAGTTACTCATGCTGTTGAGGATGCAATGAATGCTATTAGGTTCCTTAAGTCCCAAAGTGACATATATAGTATTGATACAAGCAGAATTGTAACTATTGGTAGGTCAGCAGGCGGTTTTATTTCTTTAATCAATGCTGTTGAGAATGATTTTTTGAGTACATTGGGTGGTGATAGCGATTATCCAGGCGTTTCTTCTAGGATAGCATCTTCTATTTCAACAGGGGCAGCCATTCCCATAGATTTGTTTAACTTTGATGAAGATGATGCAGGCTGCTTAATTATGCACTCCGAAGATTATGACCCCGTTACAGGTAGAACGTGGGAGGCTGACGTGCTTCCTCTTTATGAGGCAATTATAAACTCGGGGAACGATGCCTTTTTAGTTCCTCAGCCATCAAATTCTCATGTTGTGAATGTAGGCCCATTTGGAGCGTATAGAGATGAAATTATTTCATTTCTTTGGTATCAATTAAATTTAAACGATTGGTAGTAATTTACTTTTGAGGATTATTTGAAATAAGGTTAGTGAAAATGAAAAAATATTTTTTATATCTATCCATTATCCATACTATTTGCTTTTCTCAATGGTTTGATATTGATTTTGATGGAGTTAATAGAGTTTATTATGTTTCTTATCCAGAGGGCTATTCCAGCCCCTCAGGCTTAATTGTTAACATGCATGGCTTTGGTGGAAATGCCTCAAGCCAAATATCTGGAACTCAGATGGATAATTATGCTCACCAGCAAAATATTGCGGTTGTGTATCCACAGGGTATTAATTCAGATATAGGCTCTACTTCATGGAACGTAGGAACTTTTTGGGATTTTAATTCAGAGGATGATGTTGGTTTTATTAGTGCAGTTATTGATGCGGTTGCTTCAAGCTTTGAAATTGATCTTAACAGGGTATACGCTTGCGGCTATTCAAATGGTGGCTACATGGCATATGAACTAGCTTGTGAGTTATCTGACAAGGTTACCGCCTTTGGATCTGTAGCAGGGAATTTTATGCTAAACTCAAATCAATCTTGTGATGGAGACAGGGATATTCCTATAATTCATTTTCACGGCACAAATGACGCGACAGTAGATTATTTTCCTCCATCTTTTGACCAGGCCTTAACTGTTGAACAATCAATTGAATACTGGAATGGATACAATAACTTTAATTTAGAATCTTCTGAATCACTCAATTCATATGTTGAGGTATATAAATATTTCAACGATTTTTCCCAAGCGGAGTTTGTTCACTATAAAGTAAATGGAGGTCAGCACGAGTGGTTCTGGAATAACTGGGGATTCAACGCAAGCGAAGAGTTGGTTAATTTTTTTTCACAGTACAAGCTAACAGATTTTATTTATTCTGATTTGTTAGGTGATTTAAACGGTGACGAAACTTTAAATATTCAGGATGTAGTCCTATTAGTTGAACTCGTTCTTGTTGATGATTACGAACAGGTGGCAGACTTAAACTTAGATGCAAGTGTAGATGTTCTTGATATTGTTCAGCTAGTAGATTCAATATTAAACTAACATCATTTAATACAAACGTTATTTAAAATTAATTGTAAAGCCTCTTTTATTGAGGCTTTATTTGTTTTTAAATTATTTTATGAGTCAGTTGTTATTATTTTTAAGAAGCAGTCTTAAAGAAAATAGTCCTGTTAAAAATATTAAGTCTCTCCAAACTAATATTCAAAATGATATTTTGGCTGGTATTGTAGTTGCAATTATTGCACTACCTCTGGCCCTTGCTTTTGGCGAAATTTCTCAGTTAGGACCAGAGGCAGGTCTATGGAGCGCGGTAGTTGGAGGCTTGGTTGGAGGCTTGTTGGGGGGATGCATGGTTGGAGTTAGTGGTCCAACTGCACCAATGGCGGCTCAGATTGCTTCTTTGATGGGNTTTTTTGTTGTAGGCACCACAGCTGAACCTGATATAGTTGCTGCATTTTCTATTATATTTTTAAGTGGATTGATATTAGTATTGATTTCATTTCTTAAAATTTCTCGATTTATTCATTACACTCCATATCCAGTTATAGCAGGCTTTATGTGTGGAATAGGCGTAATTGTAGTAGNNACCCAAATCAATGCTTTTGTTGGCTTGGAACCTGAAAAGACTATACATGCGGTATTTCGAAACTTTCTAGCTACAATACAAAATACCAACCCAGAGGCCCTTTTCGTTTCGATTCCTTCACTAATAATTTTATTTTCATGGCCAATAATTGAAAGAAGAGTCGAGTTTCTAAAAAATATTCCGGGACCTTTGGTGGCATTAATAGCCGGAATGGGAGTTGCTTATTTTATGGGTCTTGATATTCCATTTATTGGGGATAAAATGAACAGAGCACAAGAATCAAAAATTTTTTCATTTTACTTTCCTGATTTTTCTAGATTAAATCAGTTCATTGGCCCTGCTTTTATTTTGGCAGCTTTAGCAATAATTGATAGTCTCTTAAGCTGTAAGGTCGCAGATAACTTAACAGGTACACAGCATAGCAGTGATAGAGAGACCTTTGGTCAAGGAATGGCCAACATGGCAGCGGGCTTAGTAGGTGGAATATCTACAGCAACCGCTACAACTCAAACGGTTGGCAATGTAAAGTTTGGTGCAAAAACCCCTTTGGCAACCATTGTTAAAGGTCTAACGCTGCTAGCTGTTTTATTTGGCCTCAGTTCTTTGGTTGCTAAAATCCCTAGTGCATGCCTGGCCGCAATACTGTTCAAGCTTGGATTTGAAATCTTAGATTATCGTATAATCCCCATCCTTAAAGACCTTTCATTTAGAGATCTATTTGTATTTTTTGTTGTTGTGGTCGTAACCATTTTTTCTGATTTAATAATGGCAATAGCAATAGGAACACTTTTGGCGGCTATTTTAGCTGTCAAAGATATTAGACTTTCGTTGCGATCTAAGAATAAGAGAATGGTTCTTCGTCCTTCAGAATCATTGTTTTTAGAAGAGTTTGAGGATGCCTTAAATTTAGATGAAGCAGCCTGCGTCCTTCAGCCTCAAGGATCGTTGTTTTTTGGGTCGGTTTATCAAGCATCCAATGCTTACTCTGATGCATGCAAACACAAGCTGTTAATTGTAGATTTAAGTAAAATTAAAAGTATTGACCTTTCTGGGGCGTTCCTAATAGAAGATATTGTTAAGAAGAATCAGTCAAAGGAAATTAAAACTATAGTTTCAGGCGCAAGCCCTAGCATTAAAGAAAGATTAGAAAAAATTAATTTTTTCAAAAATATTGGACTACATAATTTCAAAGATTCAAAAGAGTTTATCAGTCAGTTTATGTTGAATCATAGAAAAGTTTAGTGCATTGTAGTTTTTGCTGTTCCTTGGCTTTTTTTCTTTCTAGATTATACCATGACAAGATCCTTCTATATTTTTAGTGTTATACTATTCCTCAACTACGCCTTCTCCCAGTGTGATAATTTAAGTGAGGGAGAGTGTATGAATAGCGTAGTCTGCGACTGGGTCACAGAGATTGAAAATATAGATTGCAGTGAATTTGAAGATGAATATTTATGCGATGTAAACGCAGGATGTGACTGGCGCTGCCTAGGTACAATGTGGGGAGGGCAATGCCTAGGAGCTGGGTATGGATGTGATGGAGGGCTGTATGAAGTAGAAAGTGCTTCTTGCATTGACATCTCTGAATTCAACTGCGATGAAAACATGTTGATGTTTGACTGCACGGGCCTTTATTTCTGCAACAACGAACCAGAATATGGATATGATTGCTTCGTAAACAATGAGTTCTGTGAGGACTTTAATCAGGACGGGATTATAGAGTCCTGGGTTGGAGATGGATGGTGTGATAATGGCCAGTGGGGCTACGATTTTCAGTGCGAAGAGTATAGCTTTGATTGTGGAGATTGTACGGATCAGTACTCCAATACATATGGCTATTGCGATGGAATCCCTGAGGCTCATAGCTTTAACCATGAAGGAATTGAGAGACAATACTATCTTTATAGCCCTGAATCAATTCAGGAAAACGCCCCGTTAATTTTTGCGCTGCATGGATTTACTGGCTCAGCTTTAGGTTTAAGCAACTACTCAGGCCTAAACGCTATGGCGGATGAGCATGGCTTTGCTGTTTGCTACCCACAAGGAACTTCAGATCAGAATGGGGATAATTTTTGGAATGTAGGATATAACTTCCACACGAACCAAGCTGTAGATGATGTTTCGTTTATAATATCACTGGCAGAGTTCTTGCAAGCTGAGCATGGATACGACACGAGAAATACATTCGTTGCAGGAATGTCTAATGGGGCAGAGATGTCTTACAAGTTGGCGTGTGAAACCGATGGCATCTTCAAAGCAATAGCACCAGTAGCAGGCACAATGTTTGGAGTTTCATGGACCGATTGCAACCCTGCGCCTATGCCAGTTTTAGAAATTCATGGAACCAGCGACAGCGTAACACTTTGGGGGGGAGATCTAGAAGACAGCTACTGGGGGCCCTACCCTGGAGTAGAGGATGTAGTTAACTTCTGGTCACAGGAGAATGAATGTTTAAGCAATGAGACTCTACCGCTTGAGGGCCTAGGTACTATCAAGCATCGTTACTTTGACTGCATCGATAGCAAAGAGGTTTGGCTCTATGAAGTTGTAAACGGTGCGCACAGCTGGCCCTCCTATTCTGCACAAGAAATTTGGAATTTTTTCTCTAAATACACTGCATTGTTGGGAGATGTAAACGAGGATTTGTCCATAAATATTCAAGATGTAATAATAACTGTTAACCTAATTCTTGATGGTCAGTACAACGTTCTATCTGATATCAACCAAGACAACTTCGTTGATGTGCTTGATGTAGTACAGATTGTCAACCTTATACTAAACTAATTATTGATTTTTTTACAATTATAATAAATTAACAGTAACGAATATGGGAGTTTTATGAAAAAAACTATCGTACTTATTAATACAGTACTACTATCATTTTTATTTTCAGTAGATACGTACACCGTAATTCAAGACTCAAGCAGACTTGAATGGATAGGCAGCAAGGTAACAGGTAGCCATGATGGTGTTATTGATTTTAAATCAGGTACGGTTATAATGAAAGATAAAAAGCTTCAATCAGCAGAGCTTGTTGTTGATATGGAATCTATCAAATGTCTTGATATCAAGAAAAAAAGCTCAAACGAATACTTTGTAGATCACTTAAAATCTGATGATTTTTTTGGAGTAAAGAAATTTCCAGAATCAAAAATAAAATTCTTGAGCACAGAAATTGATAAAGAAACAGGCGAGACAATGTTAAATTGTGAACTTACCATAAAAGAAATAACAAATAAAGTTAAGCTTCCTGTAACTATAACATTTGATAAAAATCTTGCTACAGCGGAAGGAACTATGATTGTAGATAGAACTAAATATGGTATCAAGTATAAATCAAAAACGATATTTACTGATATTGGAGACAGATTTATTTATGATGATTTTACGCTTACATTTAAAATTGTATCAGAGCTTAAAAAATAATTATGAAATACTCATACTCAAAAAATATTCAGTCTGATTTTAATGACTCTGAGGCAAAGGTAAGAGAGTCTCTTGCTGAGGTAGGCTTTGGCGTATTGACAGAAATTAATATGCAAGTTGCGTTTAAGCAGAAACTAAACTTAGACTACAAAAACTATAAAATTCTTGGTGCGTGCAATCCTCAGCTTGCGCACAGAGCTTTAGATAGTGAGAGCTTGATTGGAATTTTAATGCCGTGCAACATTTTGGTTATTGACAATGAGGATGGATCTACTAAAATAGTTTTTCCAGATGCTGAAAGCCTTTTAGAAATAACAGGAAACCAGCAAGTTGTTTTTCTGGCCAAGGAGGTAGATAAATTATTGAAAAAAGCCTTTGATAGTATAGAGTAGTCATGAAAAGTTTGAGCCTAGCACCCATACTAATCTTGTTTAAAATATTTTTTTCAGTTGGTTTACTTATGTCAAAGGATATTGGAAAATGCATAAGGCTTAATGACAGCAAAACCTTTAGAAATAATTTCACACAGCACGAGTCAATTGAAGGCGATAACTTCAAGGTCCATTTTACAACCTCCAGTGTTGACTCGCAGTATGTTAACAACCAGTGGATGAGCTTAGAGTCCAATCTNGGCTACGCTGAGTCAATACTNNACCACGCTGAGTCTGCACTTCTAAAGTACTTGGCCCAAGGNTGGGAAAACGTTCCACCTGATTGTGATGAATCGATCTCAAACTTGGACTCTCCTGGCCATTGCATTAACTTTGGTGGAGACTCTAAATATGATATATATATTTCCAACGACGCAGCTGGAATGGTTGTGCCTGAAAATCCATACCCTGTTCCACCATATACAGGTGGGTACACCAGCTTTATGAAGATATCTACCCTTTTAAATCAGTACCAAGAGCTGCCATCATGGAGCTATCACGTTGTAGCACATGAGCTTCATCATTCAATTCAACTTAGGTACGGCTACTCGGTGTCTGGAGAGTTTGGCAACTACATCTACAATGGATGGTTCTTTGAGCAAAGCGCTACGTACATGGAGAATGTAATTTATCCAGAGAGCATTCACCTGAAAACTATGCTTGCCAATTGTAATGTGGTCACTCCTCTGACATATCCGGAGCACGGTATTGACTATCAATATGAAATTTACCCTTACAGGAGCGCTCTTTGGCAGAAGTTCCTCGTTGAGTCTTTGGGCGATTCTTCGATAGTTCGGTACCTCTGGGAAGACTATGGCGTTAAATATGCAAGTGGCGGAGGAGTATCTTTGTTCCCTATTTACAGCGATGGCGTTAGCCATGCCACTGATGGAACCAAAAGCCTTGACGAGGCATATGGTGACTATTCAATATGGCGCTATTTCACAGGATCCAGAGCAGCAGGGAGTGGGTACTTCAATGAGGCCTCCAGCTACTGCACTTCATCAACAATATCTAGCCAAGACAGCCTGTTTTCCTTGGGGTCAAACAAAGGCTCAAGTAGGTACATCAATCTTCCATCAGAAGATCGTAACTTTGTCTTGCAAACTGACTATCCAGAAGACATTAATATTTTTTATTTGAAGGCTCAGCAGGGCAGCAATGTTGATATAGAGAGCCTTTCTTCTCAGAGCAATAGCTTCTACTTTAGCACCTCTCCCGACAGCGATAATGTTCTGCTTGTCAACTCCAACTACAACGGTAACGATAGCATGGAACTAAGCTTCTCCATATCAAGCGGCCATTCAGATCTGGATGGTGATGTTAATATGGATGGTACTTTAGATGTGCTTGATGTGGTGAACCTGGTCAATCAAATTTTTGCGGATGAATACGAGCCCAGCGCCGACATCAATAACGACGATCAGGTAGATGTGCTTGATGTGGTTGTGCTTGTAAACCTCATATTAATGTAGGCAGGTCAATGATGGAAAAAAATTTAATTTTATATCCTGCATTTATGATGGTTTCCTTGACTTTGTTTTTGTATTTAAAAAACTATTTAGACAACCTAAAAGCAACAAAAAAACGAGAAATAAGCTTTAGCCACTTTAAGGCTTATAGCGAATCTGTTCCCGAATATATAGAGGTCTCCAGGCAGACACTTAAGAATCAGTTTGAGCTGCCTATACTGTTTTATTTTTTAGTATCAATAGTTTTTGCTCTGGACAATGTATCATGGCTTGATGTCATGCTTTCCTGGATGTTTGTTCTTTCACGCTTTGTGCATTGCTACATAAGGCTTACTACTAACTACGTTCCATATAGAGCAATTGCATTTGAGGTAGGAGTGTTTACTGCTGCAGCTTGGATGATTAAGATTTTGTTTAATATTGTTTAGCTTGTTCTATGAAAATATTACCTTAATAAAGGTTGTTAACAACCTTGTGGCATTATAATTTTAATGTATCTGAGATCATAATTTTTTATAATTTCAATTAAAATGGAGAGGTAAATGAAAAAATATTTTTTATTATTTGCTATACTGGCATCAACATTAGAGGCTGACATTAATTTTAGCGGAGATGCCAGGCTTAGGCCAAGGTTGGATGTTAAGGACAATGGAGATGGCTCATCAACCTCTGACTTTTACTTTCTTTATAGAGCAAGGGTTAATTTAAAGGCCGATATAGGTGAGGGCTGGTTCTTTAGTTCAAAGCTTGCTGTAAACAGCGCTTCTGGCATGAGTCAGATGGGTAAGGATGGTGGCTCCGCGCCAGGTATTACAAGCTCTTACAGGCCATCAGCTTCTTTCTCAGAGGCTTACTTTGGCTACGCAGATGATTCATGCGGGTTCTGGTCCGGAGCGTTTCCTCTGAAGTACAACTCCAGCCTCGATCTTCACTTCTACTCAGGTGCATATGGTCTTGATAACCTAGTTGACATTCCGTTCGCAGTGTTCAGCAACAGCTCAGTAACTGGATTCGCTGGATACAACACAGTTCTATCTCAAAAGTTTAATTGGTTTCTATCTGTTGACAAAAACCTTGTAGAAGTAGAATCCTTCAGCGATGATCAAGATGACGTTAAGAAGAATGATAATTATACCCTTGGTTTGGATCTTACGGTAGATGCAGGGCCAGTTTCTTTAACTCCTCGAGCTTTAGTTTCATTTGGAGGTGCGAAAGGTGAGCTCTCACCAGCTACCTATGGCGCAGATTTGAAGCTGCCAGAGCTTGCAGGGTTCGCTACGGGGCTATCTTACTATATGTCTGCCCTGGGTTCAGATGGAGACGCAGGCTCCTACCAAGCAGATCATGCGAGGTTTTCTGTGTCAGGGCCTGTTGGTAAGGGTAAGCTCAAGTTGTTCTACGACATGGCCTCATCAAAAAGCTTTGACCTAGATGAGACCAACAAGCTTTCTTTTGTTTGGCTGGCATACAGCCATACCCTCTACAAAGGTGAGTCAGGGGCTGTGACAGTGTCTCCAACCTATAGATTACAGAGAGGGGAATTGAATCCTATGGACTGTTGCCAGGATGGTGATTATTCACGATCAAAGTTTGAAGTAACCGTCCAGATGAAGTTTAAGTAAAAATATGAAGGTACACAGGCTTAATAAAAAGCAGAAAATTTCAATGAACATTTTAGATGTGTTTGATTTTTTTTCAAGCCCTGAAAACCTTTCAAAGATAACTCCAAAAAGATTGGGCTTCAACATAATGACTCCCAGACCGATAGAGATGAAGGAGGGGCAGCTGATTGACTACACGATCAAGATATTAGCCGTTCCTATTAGATGGACATCGATGATAACCTCATACGATCCTCCCCACATGTTTGTTGATCAGCAGATTAAAGGTCCTTACTCAATGTGGCACCATACCCATACGTTTAAGGAACTTGATGCAAATCATACAGAGGTTGAAGATGAGATACTGTATGCCATGCCTCTTGGTTTTGTGGGGGGCATGGTGCACTCAGTGTATGTTAAGAAGGATTTGGAAAGCATTTTTAGATACAGAGAGGCAACAATAGGCAAGCTGCTTGTTGGGTAGGTTTAATAAAAGGAGTAAATGATAATTGAATTTTTTTATAACTACTATATTTTTAACGATGTCTCTTGCCAGCAGTATTAAGGAGCCCTCCTTTACCTTGATATCGAAAGAAAAAAATATTGAGGTTAGAGAGTACCCGGAGTACGTTGTAGCAAGAACATCTACACGAGGCGGGGACGATGAGCTGAACAGTAATATGTTCAGGGTGCTTGCCAATTATATTTTTGGAGGAAATGAAAGGGGGCAGGAGATTCCAATGACAGCGCCCGTTCTGACAAAGGACGATAGCGACTCCTATAATATGATGTTTTTCATGCTTGAGGTTGAGAAAGAGGAAGAACTTCCACTGCCAAATAGTGATAGGGTTTTAATTGAAAGGATAAACCTTGGAAAAGTTGTAGCGATTAAGTTTGGATGGTGGGCAACAAAAAGCAACATTAACAAACATAGAAAAGAAATTGAAAAGTACATGGCGCTTAACAACCTTGAGCCCATCTCTGATTTGATGGTAGCACAGTACAACTCTCCATGGGCTATTCCTCCATTTAGAAAGAATGAATTAATTTATAGAGTTAAATAACTACAAGGAAAAACAATGCTTAATAATGTTATTTTTATCGTGATCGCCTGCACTTCGTTCCTGCTGTCCATGCCGCTTGTTGAAAATTTAGAAATAGATAAGTTTATGGGGAGGTGGTACGTTATATCCCTGGTCCCAAACTGGATTGAGAGTGGCAATACAGACTCGTACGATGACTATACTTTAAATCCAGATGGAACGATAGATATTAGTTACCACGCTCTTAACAACGGAGAGAAAAAAAATATTAGACAGAGGGGTCATGTAGACCCTGAGAACCCTGCAAGGTGGGAGATTCAATTTGTAGAGCCATGGGTACCCTTTTACAAGGCTCCGTACGAAGTTATAATTCTAGACTCTAGCTACCAGTACATGGTCGTTGGATATCCTGGGAACGACTACGGATGGATTATGTCAAGGTCTACTTCTATGGATGAGGGCCTTTACAGCAAGCTCCTCAAAGAGCTTACAGATAGGTTTGGGTACGAGGAAGGCGTGTTTGAAAAGGTTATTCATAAATTTAGCGATACTAAATAATGCGGTTCGTGTTCTTTATCTATAACGTCCTAGGCTTTAAAGCTTGTTGGTGGGCCTGCGTGCTTGGGGCTGTAAACGGGCAGAAGTATTTAGGGCCCGTTCTTGTGCTGCTATACCTGGCAATCCATATCTACTACCTGCCACAGAAGTCTAGACCTTCAGAAATAAATTTACTTCTTTTTGCCGCAATTTTTGGCACCCTTGCAGATAGCCTTCTTTTGAATCTAGGATTGTTGATTTATAAGGGAACGACTTTTAGTTTTTTAGCTCCTTTTTGGATTACAGCGATGTGGGTTGGCTTTACAGCTACCTTGAACCACTCGTTTAAAGGGCTCGATGGAAAGTTTTTTATTCAACTGATTTTAGGCCTTGTATTTGGTCCCATTTCATATTTAACAGGCAAAAGCTTTGGGGCAATTAATTTTAGCTCTCAGTACCCAGAAAGTACTATTTTGATTGTGATTGCATTAACGTGGGGAATTTCTTTTCCACTCCTATATGCAGCTTCAAAAAAAATAAAAAATTAATTTTTTTCTATCTAACATAATTCTAATTTTTTCGCTCTAAATTAAATTATGGAAACACAAAATAATTATAGAATTTTAGTAGTTGAAGATGAAGAGGATATTAGAAATTTATTAGTATTTAATCTTCAGAAGAAAAATTTTATAGCCTATGAAGCTGAAAATGGTGAAAAAGCTTTATCTCTTATAAGAGATAAGAAATTTGATCTTATTCTTTTAGATTTAATGCTCCCTGGTATTAATGGACTCGATCTTTCTAGGATACTAAAAAATGATGAGACCACTTCATCAGTGCCAATCATAATGCTCACTGCCAAGGGAGAGGAAAGCGATATAGTTAAGGGCCTTGAAATTGGGGCGGACGACTATATAACAAAGCCTTTTAGTATTCAAGTGCTAATTGCTAGAATTAATAATATACTTAGAATTAGGCATGAAGTATCTGGAAATAATGATAAAGATAAAGAGGTTATGGTATTTAGTGATCTCTCCATTAACCTCAACTCTAGAGAAGTGTTTGTAAAAGATAAGAAGATTGACTTAACTTTTACAGAGTTTGAGATTCTGAAGCTATTATCGAACCACACAAAATGGGTTTACACAAGGTCTGAAATTATAAACCATATTAGAGGTGATGATTATATTGTAACGGATAGGACCATTGACTTCCAAATTGTTGGCCTTAGAAAGAAGCTTGGATCTCTTGGTTCTTATATCAAAACAGTTAGAGGCGTAGGCTATCGTTTTACCCAAGACTAAGTAAATTTGATTTTTTCTCCAAAAAAAATATTTTTAGAGCTATTTAAAACAAACCTTTATATAGTAGTAATAGTAGTTGTTTTTTTTCTTTGGCTGTTTGATGTTTCTTTAACTTCCACCATTTTTTTATCCACAATTTTTATTCTTCTTTTAGTATCGACTCTTAGCTTTTTTGTTTCAAGAAGTATAGCGAAGCCACTTGAAGAAATGGTAGAAAGTGCTAAAATGTTTTCTAAGGGAGATTTCTTAGGCCGTATAAAAACTTCCGGTGCTCAAGAAATTAATAGCCTGGCATTTTCCCTTAATGAAATGGCTAGGCAGCTTAATGATAGAATAAAAACAATCACAGTTCAAAAAAATGAAAATGATGCGATACTCTTTGGAATGTCAGAAGGATTGGTTGCAACAAACAGGTCCAACGAAATAATTAAAATCAATGACAGGCTAAGAGACTTCTTTGATTTATCAGACAATGTACTTGGGCATGATATTAGAACTGTTATTAGGAATAAAAGCTTCTTGGATTTTTATGAAGAGCTAGTTAGTCTAAAGTTGATTAAAAAAATTGAATCTAGGATGGAGGATTTAAATAAAAAAACATTATTGTGTTCAGGGGTAATTTTAACTGATCAAGATGGAGAGTTTATGGGGACTGTAGTAATAGTAAATGATATAACCAAGATAACGGCTCTTGAAAAAGTTCGAAAAGAGTTTGTGGCCAATGTATCTCATGAGCTAAAAACTCCCCTTACTGCTTTGAAAGGCTATTTTGAAACCCTAAGAGATGTGGACAATAAAAAGGATAGAATTCATTTTCTTAATATACTTGAAAGGCAGATTGCTAGGATGGATTCTATTGTGAATGATCTGCTTGAGCTATCTAGGCTGGAAGAACAAGAAGGTAAATCAGGCCTGTCTTTTTCATCGGTAAATATTTTGAATTTAGTCGACGACGCTATTAAAGAATGTAAGTTTTTAGCTTTAAAAAAAGAAATAAAAATAGAGCTTGCATCCAATGTTGAGATAAGTTTCAGATTGAACAAGAGGTTAGTTCAAGAGGCCCTGGTCAACTTGATTCAAAATGGAATTCAGTATAGTAATGTTAATAGCAAAATTATTGTAAGCTGTTCTGTTGAAAGCAATCAATTGATACTTGAGGTTGAGGACTTTGGAATTGGAATGAAAAAAACTGAAATTGAGAATATTTTTAAAAGGTTTTATTGTATAGATAAGTCCCATAGCAAGGAGATTGGTGGAACTGGCCTTGGGCTCTCTATTGTAAAGCATATTGTTGGTTTGCATAGAGGCGAAATTAAGGTTGAAACTCAGTTAGGTAGGGGGTCAAAGTTTACTATCCTTATTCCTGAAAAACAGAGATTCGTTAGGAGCGTGATAAGAAATGATTAAAACTATATATTTTATATTATTTTTTTTTCTAATCAATTGCAATAGGTCAAATAGAAGTAGCATTGATATAAATGGTCATGTATTTATTAAGTTTGATAGTAAAACTCATATATCAAAGTACGAAGTTTCAAATAGCCAGTTTGCAAAATATTTAAACTCTGCTTTCAAAGAGGGTAAAATCAGGGTTGACTCAATGTCAAGATTTTTAAGTTACTATGGTGGAGATAGGTATTACAAAAAAGGTGAAAAAGAAATTATTCAAATTATTGACAATGAAGCTTCAATTGTATATCATAAGGATAGTGGGTTCAAGGTTTTAGATGGAAAAGATAATCTTCCTGTTATAAATATAACGTGGTTTGGTGCATATAATTACTGTCAATACTATGGCTTAAAACTTCCATCTGAGAATCAATGGCTAGAAATCACCAAAAACATTATAGAGGTTGATAGCTTCTATACTATCAAAAATTCTTTTTTAGCTGTTGACTCTACCCGTATAGGTGTTTTTAATCTCAATTCAAATGTATCTGAATGGATAGATACATTCTATGATGAAAGAAGTCCTTTTAAGCAGATTAGAGGCTCCTCCTTTAAAAACAAACTTGCTACGCCTAGTAAGAAGCTCGGTAATTTTGCCACTCTTAGGACCTTAGATTTAGGTTTTAGGCCAATTTACATATCTAATTCTTTGCCATAACATTTCAAGGCAACATATTTCTGACAATATTACTAGTTTTTCAACCGTTTTTGCTTGGTTGCAGTTTTGCCCATTAAGAAGCATAGTTTTTTCAATTATGTTAGAAATCTAACTTTAATGTTAGAAATTTAACCTAATGCAAATTAAATGCTAACAATTTCCTGACAATGCAACGTTAAAATTTTATTAATAATAATAAATTAAAAGGAGAAATATGAAATTAATACTTACATCTATAATGATATTTTCAATGATGCTGGCTGAGTCAAAAATAAGTGGAGTCTCGTATTTTGGATACTCTATTTATAATATTGATACTGAGGCAGAAAACGATAAATTCCGCGGTTTTGAATTAGATAGAGTCTATTTCACATATAAGAAGAAAATATCAGATAATACATCTTTTAAGTTTCAAGCTGACATGCAAAACAAAGGTCAAGCCTATTATATGTTTATTAAAAATGCAAAGTTTGATATAAAATTCGCGGGCAATTCTAAGCTAACTATTGGCATGCAAGGTATGAATATGTTTAATATTGCTGAAAAAACATAGGGAAATAGATTTATTGGCAAAACTCCAATGGATACATACAAGTGGTCGGCATCAGCAGATTTAGGTTTGGGTCTTTCTAGAAGCTTTGGAAATATTTTTACTAGCCTACTTCTCACTAATGGTGAAGGTTACAAAGGAGTTGCATCTGAAGACAACAACGAAAAGATATCT
>NHIV01000061.1 GCA_002170735.1 bacterium TMED198
AAGGTATTTCCTATTCAGGTGATTTAATTGATTTGGCTTTAAAGGCTGATGTAGTTCAAAAAACTGGAGCTTGGTTCTCTTATAATGATGAAAAGATTGGTCAAGGAAGAGAGAATGCTAAAAAGTTTATTGAGGATCAGAACAAAGTTAGAAAAGAAATAGAAAAGCAAGTCATGGGATTTCTTGGGCAGTAAGTTTTAGCTGACTTGATTCCACATGAGATCATAAGAACATTTTCAAGTCTTTGGTGGGACTCAGTAATAGTTTCTTGTTTTATTATCTTAGTCGTCATAAACATAGGCGTAAACCTTTCAGATAATAAAAAGTTTTTTTTTGGCAAAGCGATAGGCTTGATTTTATTTTTTAATTTCTTTTGCTTTCATTTATACCAATTGTACTTTGGTATTTGGAATGCAAGCTATAGCCTTCCTCTTCATCTTTGTGGGCTTTCTTCTATACTGTCATTTATAATCTTCTTTTTCAGAAAACAGTGGTTATATGAATTGCTTTTTTATTGGGGAATTCCGGGTGCCTTCCACTCTCTTATGACCCCCGAGTTTACCCTTGGAAAAGAGGGGTTCTTGTTTTACGAATACTATATTTCTCATGGAGGGATATTGCTTTCAGCTCTATATTGTACTTTTGTACTTTCTTTTAAACCTAGGCTTGGATCATGGTGGAAAGTTTTCCTGTTGTCACAAGTTCTTATTTTAATTATTGGAGTATCAAATTGGCTTCTTGACGCAAATTATATGTACTTCAGTCAGAAGCCTATAGTTGATAATCCTTTTTTGATTGGAGAATGGCCTTGGTATATTTTTTTTATTGATCTTTTCGCTATGGTACATTTTTTCTTAATTTATGTACCGTTTAAAATTAAATTTTATAATAACAAATTAAGTGAGGCTTAGAATGCGGATCATTAGAATTATATTGGCTCTATTTTTATCAAGCTTTGTTTTGTCACAGGAAACTAAGGGTAGTTTTGGAAGTGTTGTAATTGATGGAGAAACTTACAACCAGGCTTCAGTTAGGCCTGAATTTAAAGTGTCAAATCTTGCAGTTGCTCTTGATATATATTTCTACTTTAATAGCAAGGGTATTAAGATGGATACTTGGGATTTTTCTGATGGAAAATCTGCGTACAGAACATTGATTGATAAGATATATTATTTAAAATGGGGTGAGCCCTCAGATAACTTTTATTTCATGTTTGGATCTCTCCCCTCAGTAACCATGGGGCAAGGTATCTTGGTTGGAGGTTATTCAAATGCAATCGACTACCCTAGTGAAAGACGATCAGGCTTAGATCTTAAGGTTAGAGGGTATGGTGTTGGGCTAGAGGCTATATATAGTGATTTTAAAAAAAATAGTCCTGGCTTAGTTGGGGCTAGGCTATCTTACGCTCCAATAAATAAGATTGAATTTGGTGTTTCTTATGCAAAAGATATGAATCAGTTTTCAGGCTTGGCTGATGCAGATGAAGATGGCTATCCTGATGTTTATGACAAGTATCCAGATGACGAACAGAAGTACAGTGAATTTGAAGAGAATAAAAGTTTTTGGTATGAAAATTACACATCACTCTGTGGTATAGAGGGTTGCCCCGATATGCCATTTGAAAACTGGTTTGAAGGTGTAAAAGGAAACGAATTTTCCTTGAGCGATCAGGATGAAGACCCCGTTTCTGGCTTTGGTTTTGATGTTATCTATAAAGCAACAGATTGGCTGAGTGCTTACGGTCAGTATGCATCACTAAGAGGAGAATATTTGGATCCTCTAAATCCTGTAGATAGAGAGGGCATTGAGCAGAAGTCTAACTTAGGCTATGGCTTCTCATTTCCTGGTATCCATGCAGATCTAGGATTTTTTAGTCTTAGAGCTGAATATCGCCAATCATCAAGAGGGTTTACATTTGGATATTGGGACAGATCCTATGAAACTAATAGAGTTCAAGTAGCCGTAGAAGAGGGCGGAGATAATTCAATTATAACCAAGGAAAGTCAGCTCTATAATTTTGGAGAACTAAAAGGATTTTTTGTTCAGTTTAATAGCAGTCTTTTAAATGCAATAAATTTTGATATGAGCTATCAAGATATGTCTGGAGAGAAATGGGAGAATTCAAATTCAGATGACTTGGGGGTCTATGTTGAAGATTCAAATAAATCATTCACAGCTGTTTTATCAATTCTACCTTCATTTATCCCAAAAGTAAATAAATTGGAAGCCTTTTATCAACAAAAGAACGTTCCAAATCCATTTGATTTTGTGCAGGACCTTTCAACTATTAGCGGAGTAAGTGCTTCAGTTGAAATGACAGGAGGTATGGTTCTTGTTTATACTCAAACAACTTCTTATATTAAAAATCTTGATTCTGGCTCTCTAGAGCCTGTTACATCTGTAAATATTGAAACTCAAATGTCATTTTAAAATTATGAATATTCCCTCAAGTTTAATTAGGAAACAGTTTATTGATTTTTTCAAGGCAAAGCAACATACCTTTATTAAAAGTGCGCCAGTTGCTCCAAATGATGACCCAACGCTGTTGTTTACAAATGCAGGCATGAATCAATTTAAGCCTATATTCCTGGATCAGCAAAAACCGACAAGCCCAAGAGCAGTTAACTATCAAAAGTGCATAAGAGTAAGTGGTAAGCATAATGATCTTGAGGAGGTTGGCGTTGATGATTATCATCATACTTTCTTTGAAATGTTAGGCAATTGGTCATTTGGGGACTATTACAAGGAAGATGCAATAACCTGGGCTTGGGAACTTATTACAAAGGTTTGGAAAATGGACAAAAGAAGGCTTTGGGTGTCTATTTATAAAGAAGACGAGGAATCAAAAACAATTTGGCTTGAAAAAACAGATATACCAGAAAATAGAGTTCTAAAGTTTGGTAAAAAAGATAACTTTTGGGAGATGGGGGATACTGGGCCCTGTGGTCCCTGTACAGAGATTCATTACTATGTAGGAGATGATATTTCAGGCCAATCAAGTAAAGGCGTTAATTGTGAGGATGATTATAGAGAGTTTTGGAATTTAGTTTTCATCCAATACAATAGAGATTCTAATGGGAGCCTAAATGATCTTCCAAATAAGCACGTTGATACTGGTGCAGGCTTTGAAAGAGTTGTGTCTATAATGAACCTTAAGAAGTCAAATTATGAAACAGATTTATTTGTTCCATTAATAGAGGAAATTGAAAAGATATCAGGAAAAAGCAAGGATTTTGAAAGCGGGGTTGCTCACAGAGTAATATCTGATCATATAAGAATGCTTGGGTTTTCACTTGCAGATGGAGCCATTCCAGGCAGTGATGGCAGAGGCTACGTTTTAAGGCGAATATTACGTAGAGCTTCAAGATTTGGAAGAACTTTAGGGCTAAAAGATCCATTTCTGTATAAGTTAGTTGAGGTATTATCTGATACTATGGGGGAATTTTATGCTGAACTAGAGGATAATAAAGATTATATCAAAAAAATAATTTTAAAAGAAGAGGAAAGTTTTGGTCTAACCTTAGACAAAGGTCTTGAGGTGTTTTCTTCAATAGTAAAAGATACTCATGAAAAGGATGAGATAAGCGGTCAAAATGCTTTTAAGCTTTATGACACTTATGGTTTTCCACTTGATCTAACAGAGCTTCTAGCTAGAGAAAAAAATCTTACGGTTGATAGAGCTGGATTTGAATTTTGCATGGATGAACAAAGAGCTCGAGGAAAAAAATCCTCAAAGTTTTCTAGTAATAAATCAACTAAGGATTGGATTGAAGTTTTAAAAGTTGCTCATTCAGATTTTTTAGGATATGAAGAAGAATCCTGTTTGTCTAAGGTTGCTATGTTTAGACTTGATGGAGGCAAAGCAGAGATTGTTTTGGATCAGACGCCATTTTATGCGGAGTCTGGAGGTCAGGTTGGAGATAAAGGGGTTCTTAGATCAGACACTTTTTATGCTAACGTTTTTGACACTCAGAAAACAGGTGACAAAATTATACATTTTTGTATAGTTAAAAAGGGTGATATTAGAAGTCAAACAGAAGTCATTTCAGAAATTGACCATATAAGGAGAAATAATATAAAACTTAATCATACAGCTACACATCTTCTTCATAGCGCATTAAAAGAGGTTCTTGGAAAGCATGTTCAGCAGGCAGGTTCATTGGTAGATGAAGATAAGCTCAGGTTTGACCTTACGCATTATGAAAAACTATCTCAAGAAGAAATATCAATGATTGAAATGATTGTAAATAGAGAGATCTTAAAAAATATCTTGCTTTCTACTGATACTAAGAGTTTTGATGATGCAAAAAGTGAAGGAGCCCAGGCCTTGTTTGGAGAGAAATATGGCGATTTAGTTAGAGTTGTTGACATCCCTGGGTTTTCAATGGAGCTTTGTGGTGGAACTCATGTTTCAAGAACAGGAGATATTGGCAGCTTTAAGATTTCAAAAGAATCATCACTTGCATCAGGAATAAGGAGAATTGAGGCTGTGACAGGCTTAATGGCAGTTGAAAGAGCTAATGAAGTTTCAAGTCAAATAAATGATTTAAAAAATGTATTAAGCTGTTCATCAGATTCCCTTTTAATTGAAATCAATAACTTGATTCATTCAAACAAAAGTTATTTAAAAGAAATTTCAAGACTTAGAAGAATTGAAGATAGGCAGAAAGTAAAGATTATGGTTGATGGAGCAGAAGAAATTAATGGCTGCAAGGTAATAGTCGGCTCATTAGAACAAACAGAAAACCTTAAAAGTTTTGGTCAGGATTGTATAGATCAATCAAAATCACCAACCATCCTACTAATTGGCAATATAAAAGATAAGGCTCCACTAGTTGTATGCGCTGTATCAAATGATATGGTTAAAAAAGTCAATGCCGCTGAAATTGCAAAGAGTGTTTCTAAAGTACTTGGTGGAGGCGGAGGTGGAAAGCCAGGAATAGCGACTGCAGGAGGTAGAAAACCTGAAGCTCTTGATGAGGCCTTAAAAGTTGGATATAACGAAATAATATCAAGGATATGATTGAAAAGAATACAAAGTTAATTTTTGAAAAAAGCGGTACTGGCAAGAGGGGTTATAGTTTGCCCCCTTTAGATGTACCAGAAGTTAAGCTTGAAGAGATGATTGAGGAAGATTTGATTCGAAATGAAATTCCACTTTTGCCTGAACTTTCTGAACCTGAAGTCGTAAGGCACTATGTGAATTTATCAATGAAAAACCATAATGTTGATAAAGATTTTTATCCATTAGGGTCTTGCACGATGAAATATAATCCTAAAATAAACGATAAAATCGCTTCAATTCCTGGATTCTCAATGCTTCATCCTCTTATGCCGGAACATTCAGTTCAAGGCTCATTAGAGTTGATGTATAGATTGGAAGGTTTTTTAAAGGAAATTACTGGTATGCATAGAGTAACTTTGCAACCCTCTGCAGGATCACAGGGAGAGCTGGTAGGACTATTGATTATGAAGAAATACCATAATCACAAGAAAAACATTAAGAAGTATATCTTAATCCCAGAGAGTGCACATGGTACAAACCCTGCAAGTGTAATACTGGCGGGATACGATGTTATATCTCTAAAATCTGATTCTAGAGGAAGAGTAGATATTAATGATTTAAAATCAAAAATGAATTCAGATGTTGCAGGAATGATGCTAACTCAGCCAAATACGCTTGGATTATTTGAAGATCAAATTGAAGAGATATGTAAAATTGTTCATAGTTTTGATGGCTTGATGTATATGGATGGAGCGAATTTAAATGCGCTAATTGGTTTGGCTAGGCCTTTTGACATGGGCTTTGACATTGCGCATTTAAATCTACATAAAACATTTTCGACTCCTCATGGAGGTGGGGGGCCAGGTGCAGGCCCAATAGCTGTAACAGAGGAGTTATCTAGATTCCTGCCATCCCCAACAATTGACAAAAGAAAGAATGGAACATATTTTTTAAATTTTAAACTAGATGATAGCATTGGAAGAATTCACTCTTTTTATGGTAATTTTGGGATACTAGTTAGAGCATTTGTATACATTTTGTCAATGGGATCTGATGGCCTTTGTGAAATGACGAGATGTGCTATCATAAATGCAAACTATCTAAAAAAGAAACTTGAAAAGTATTACAATATTCCTTACGGAGATGGAACTCTCCATGAATTTGTTATATCCGCGGACAAGCAAAAAGAAAGAGGTGCAAAAGCTTTAGATATTGCTAAAGCTTTGTTAGATAGTAATTTTCATGCTCCAACAGTCTATTTCCCTACTACAGTGCCTGAATCTATAATGATTGAGCCAACTGAGTCTGAATCAAAGCAGACTCTAGATAGATTTATCGATTCGATGATAGATATTGATAAGAAAATTAGTACAGATATAGATAAAATAAAGTCTATGCCAAGAAATACTCCAGTAAGAAGATTAGATGAGGCAAAGGCAAATAGAGAACTAAACCTAAAGTATGAGGTGTCAGAATGAAAAAAATTGTTTCTACGGATAAATATCCGGCAACAATAGGGGCGTATTCACAAGGTGTTGAAAAAAATGGAATTCTTTATACTTCCGGGCAAATTCCAATAGACCCTTTGACAGGCAAATTGATTACAGGAGATTTTTCAAAACAAGTTCAAATTGTTCTAAGTAATTTAAGAATAATTATTGAGGAAGGTGGCTTTACTGTTGACAATATAGTTAAAACAACTGTATTTCTGAAAGATTTAGATAATTTTAAAACTGTAAATGAAGCTTATAAAGAGTTTTTTAAAAATGATTTTCCAGCAAGATCTGCAGTTGAAGTTTCAAAGCTTCCTTTAAATGCAGATATTGAGATAGAGGCAGTTTGTATAAAATGAAAAAAACAGCTCTATTGTTATTTACCTCATTTTTACTTTCACAGAACATTCATATTGATTCTTTGAAGATCAAAGATCCTAGTTTAGCATGGAAAATCGGCCTTTTACCAGGAATGGGTCAATTTTATAATAATCAATATTTGAAGGGAGCTTTGTTGTTAGGTCTAGAATCTAAATTAATTTATGAATTTTCATTTAATTATTTAAAATATGCAGTTGATAAAAGAAATGATATAGCTTGGCTCATTGTTGGGCTGTATGCATATGGACTTCTTGATGCATATGTTGAGGCTCACCTTTCCACCTTTCCAAAAAAAGATATTAGCTCAAAGGAGAAAAACTAAATGTGCGGAGTCATTGGAATAGTTTCTGATAAAGACAATGCTTCTTTATCAATATATAATGGCCTTACTGTCTTGCAGCATAGAGGCCAAGACGCCGCCGGGATGGCTGTAAGTGATTCAACGGATAGAGTTAAGCTGCATAAAGATAATGGCCTGGTTAGAGATGTTTTTCAAAACAATCAAATGCAAAAATTAATGGGCTCTACTTACGGAATTGGTCATAATAGGTACCCTACTGCAGGTTGCTCTGACAGTGAAGAGGCTCAGCCTTTTTATGTTAATGCTCCATGTGGACTTTCACTCGTTCATAATGGAAATCTTGTAAATACAGAAAAATTAAAGCAAGAGCTTATAATGAAAGATTTAAGGCATGTGAATACGACTTCAGATTCTGAGATTATATTAAATATTTATGCGAAAGCACTACATGGAAAAATCCAAAAAGGTTTATCAGCAGAAAGGATTCTTGAAGCTGTAGATGAAGTTCATAATAGATTAGATGGAGGATATGCAGTAATTATTATGATCGTAGGTCACGGTTTGTTAGCTTTTAGAGACCCAAATGGAATCAGACCGCTAATGTATGGAAGGAAAAATTCAAAACAACATATGATTGCATCTGAGAGTGTAGCTCATAATTGCTTAGGATATAATAAGTCGTTAGTTGACTTGAAGCCTGGACAGGCTATATTTATTAACCTTGATGGGGAGGTTTTTAAGCGAGAGAATAGAAAGGAGGCTAGGTTTAATCCTTGTATTTTTGAATATGTTTATTTAGCAAGGCCTGATAGCACTATTAACAGTGTTAATGTATACAAAAGTAGATTAAATATGGGTACTAGTCTCGCAAAAAAAATTAAAAAAACTTTTTCTTATGAAGAGTTGGAGGCTATAGATGTTGTAATACCGATCCCGGACACCTCTAGGACTAGTGCTTTGCCCTTAAGTTTAGAGCTTAATATAAAATTAAGAGAAGGATTCGTGAAAAATAGATACATTGGAAGAACTTTTATTATGCCGGGTCAAAAGATTAGAAAAAAGTCAGTGCGTCAAAAATTAAATACTATAAACTCTGAGTTTAAAGATAAAAATGTACTTCTAATAGATGACTCAATTGTAAGAGGAAATACAAGTAAGCAGATTGTTCAGATGGCCAGAGAGGCAGGAGCTAAAAGAGTTTATTTTGCAAGTGCGTCACCCCCAATAAGGCATCCAAATGTATATGGAATTGATATGCCATATGTTGAGGAATTGGTGGCATATAATAAAACAGTTGAAGAAGTATGTACTGCTATAGGAGCAGATGAGCTTATTTATCAAGACCTTGATGATTTAGTCTCATCAGTTCAATCCTTAAATAAGTCAATTAAATCTTTTGATACATCTTGTTTTAGCGGACAGTATATTACTTCAGGCGTAAATAAAAAATATCTTTCAAATCTAAAATTTAACAGATAAGATGATAAAATCATTTCTAAAAAATCATTCAATCCACAAAGTAGTAGCTTCTAAGCTAGATATGTTTTTTATTTTAAGACCATCTTTGTACTTTGCAGTTTGGGTTATGGTGCTAGTTGGTATGTTCTTAGCCAGATTAGACAATGAAATGGATATAGTATGGATTAATGTTTTTAATCTTAGAACTTTTGTAGTTTTTTTTGGATTTACTTGTATCTCAAGTTCTTGTTTTATTCTAAATCTTTTATCAGATCAAGATTCTGATGCATTAAACTCAAAAAATTTGGTACTGGGATTGGAAGGCATTAAAGAGCGGAAAGTTCTTCAAATTCAAAAAATTCTTTTAGGTATTGGAGTAAGCTCTTTAGTCTTGGCCAATTGGTATCTATCTTTATTAGGCATATTATTGTATGTATTTTGGGGCGTTTTGTATAGCGTTGGTAGATTTCATTGGAAAAAGAGATTGCTGCATGGCATTATTTCAAACTTTGTTGCAGGGCTTCTATTTATGCTTAGTGGTTATCTAGTTGTTCTAAGTGATTTCTCTTTATTCGAAAACTTTAACATAAAAATATTTTTCATTTCAATCCTCCCATATTTGTTTTTCTATACATCAATTTCATTGATGACAATGATACCTGATATCAAGGGGGATGTTTCAACTGGAAGCAGTACATTTCCAATAGTTTTTGGATCAAAAATCACTTCATTTGTTTCATTTGTTCTTATTGCATTAGGAGTATTAGTTGGATTCTTCAACCAAGACCCTATAAGCTCTACAGCTGGAATAATATCTATTCCTTTCTATTTTTATGCTATTTTCAGGCATCTTAATAAGGATATAATTAGAGCAATTAGGTATCCAATTTTTTTATTAAATTTTTTCATATGCGTTGTGTACCCAATGGCTTCAATTTTTTTAATTATTAATTTTTATTTATGTAAATATTACTATTGGCATAGATTTGACCTTCATTATCCTACATTTTTAGTTGACGATGATTAAAGTTAAAGATAATAAGTGTGATTACTGCAGCACGTGTATATCTGTGTGTCCAGTAGATTGTATAGAGGTGAGAGAGTCTTCAATTAAGATTGATAATGGTATATGTATAGATTGTGATCTTTGTGTTCAAATTTGTCCTATTTTAGTTTTGGAGTCTGTAAATGGATGAGTATTATGACATAGTGGTGGTAGGCGGGGGGCCAGCTGGTTCAATGGCGGCCTATGAGGCTGCTAAACAAGGGGCTAAAGTTTGCCTGTTTGATAAGGATCGAGATATAGGGTATCCTGTTAGATGTGGCGAAGCAATCGCCCATGGAGGGCTAGCTGAGCTTTTTGAGGTTAAAAAGGAGTGGATAGCATCAAAAATTGATAGAATAAATTTAGTTTCACCATCTGGTGTTGATGTAGAAGTTCCCTTTGCAAAAGAAACTGGATATATACTTCACAGGCGAATTTTTGATTATGATCTTTCACGGATGGCTGCAGAAGCAGGAGCCGAAATATATACAAAGAGCTATGTGAAAAGTTTGATTTATAATGACGATAGNGTAGCAGGAGTTAATATCGATATTTTAGGCGAAGANAAATNAGTTAGAAGTAAGATTGTAATTGGTGCGGATGGNATTGCATCNAGANTTGGTAGAATGGCAGGNTTGAAAACAAGTATTAGAATGAAGGATATGGAGTCATGTGTNCAATATAGCGTTTCTAATGTTGATGTTGATACTAGTTCAATGGTAATGTATGTAGGCTCAGAGTATGCACCAGGTGGTTATTTATGGATTTTTCCTAAAGGTAATAAATTTGCTAATATTGGTTTAGGGATAAGTGGAAAGTATAGTAAGCATAAGTCTGCCAAAGAGTATTTAGATGGCTTTTTAAGCAAAAACTTTCCTAAGGCTTCAATATTAACAACAATGTGCGGAGGTGTCCCTTGTCCTCCAATCATGAAAAACCCCTGCAAAGACTCACTAATGTTGGCAGGAGATGCGGCCCATCAGATTAACCCTTTAACAGGAGGAGGTATATCCTCAGCTTTGAGAGGTGGACAACTGGCTGGAAAGGTTGCAGCAATGTCAATTAAGGCTGGAGATACGTCCGAAAAATTTTTATCAAAATATTCTAAGGATCTATATTCACTCTTTGGTAAAAACTACGATAGATTTTATAGGATTAAAGAGGCAATTTCAAAGCTTAAGGATGAAGATATAAATTATATAGCAAACAAAGTAAGTAAGACGTCAGTTGAAAAGCGTAACTTAGGTATGATTTTTAAAGCGGCAATATATAAAAAGCCTTCATTAGTGTTTGATGTTTTGAAGGTTTTTGCAGGAATGTAGGATGATTATTTTAGATGGAAAAACATTAACGGTAGAAAAGCTAGTCCTTATTTCACGATCATATGAAAAAGTATCTCTTCATGGAAAGTCTGAAGAAAAAATAGTGAAATGCAGAAAAGTTGTTGAAAAAAAAATAAATAATAAAGAAATAATTTATGGAGTCAATACTGGAATAGGAGAATTTTCAGAAATAGTTTTAGATGATGATAAGTTAGAAGATTTTCAAAAATTTTTAATTTATAATCATTCAGCTGGAATTGGAGATGCTGCACCAGAAGATCACGTTAGAGCTGCAATTGCTAGTAGAATTAATGTTCATGCAAAAGGGCATTCAGGGTGTAGACTTGAAATAACGATGACCATGATTCAGATGCTAAATAAAAAATTGACACCTTTTGTTTGTGCTAAAGGGTCAGTAGGCGCTTCAGGGGATCTTGCTCCTATGGCTCAAATTGCTTTATTGCTCCTTGGGAAAGGTAAGGCTTTTTATAAAGGTGTACTTTATGATGGGAGAAAAGCTATGGAGTTAGCTGGAATCGAGATTCCAGGATTGAAAGCAAGGGATGGCTTGGCCTTGATTAATGGCTCGAACTTTCTGACAGGCATGAGTGCTTTATTTTTAAACGATGTTACAAATTGGTTAAAGCAATCTGAAATTGCCGCTGCAATGTCTTTAGAGGCATTAACGGCAAACCTTGGGCCCTACGATAAAAGGATTCATCAGGCTAGAGGATTTAATGGTGCTGTAAAGACATCTGACAATTTAAATTTACTACTGGAAGGAAGTGACTTGCTAACAGGAAAGTTGAAAACAAAGGTGCAGGACGCATATTCAATGAGATCAACACCTCAGGTAATTGGATCAGCAAGGGATGCTGTGAAGTTTGCAAAAGAACAAGTCGAAATTGAGCTTAATGGGGTATGTGATAACCCAATTTTTTTTCCAGATGAAAATATTCATTTATCTGGAGCAAACTTCCAAGGTACTCCTGTGTCGCTTCCAATGGATATGATTGGAATATGTGTAACAATGGTATCCGTTTTATCTGAAAGAAGAATGAATCGTTTAAACAATCCAGCTTTAAGTTGTGGTTTGCCTCCATTTCTAAGCAAAGGCGCTGGAATGTTCTCAGGTTTAATGTTAAGTCAGTATACAGCAGATACGTTGATAGTTGAGCAACGAATACTTTCAACTCCAGCTTCAATCCAATCAATTCCAGCCGCAGCGGATCAAGAAGATTTCGTTTCAATGGGAATGAATACGGCTTTGAAAAATTTTCAGATTATTGACTGTGCATATGGGGTTCTTGGTATAGAATTTTTTGCAGCAACCCAAGCATTGGATTTTAGATCTCATAATTTTGGAAGAGGTGTTAAAATTGCTAAGAATGAAATAAGAAAATACATTCAATTTCTTGATGAAGATAGGCCTCTGTATGATGACCATAATAAAATAAAAGAAATTGTTAAATCTTGTCAGATATTAAACAAAGTAATCAAGGAGTGTGATCTAAGTTAATATGAAAAAAGCACTTACATTTGATGATGTTTTGATAGTTCCAGCCAGTTCTTCTGTTTTACCAAATGAAGTTAACATCAAAACTCAACTAACGAAGAATATAAACTTAAATATACCAATTATTACTGCGGCAATGGATACAGTTACAGAAAGTAATATGGCAATTTCAGTAGCTAGGCATGGCGGTATAGGCGTGATTCATAAAAACCTTTCAATTGAAGATCAAAGTAGGGAGGTAGATATAGTTAAAAGATCTGAAAGCGGTATGATAATGAATCCTGTAACAATTCATTCCAATGCCTCCTTGCAAGAAGCTTTGAATATAATGGAGAAATATAGTATTTCTGGTATACCTGTAGTTGATCAAAAAGTTTTGGTTGGAATAATTACAAATAGAGATATTAGGTTTGCAACTAACCTCAATTCGAAGGTTAAGAATAGTATGACTTCTGAAAAATTAGTAACTGTTTCACCTGGTACTACTTTAGAAGAAGCAAAAAAAGTATTGCAAAAATTCAAAATAGAAAAGTTGCTTGTTGTAGATTCAAAAGGCTCATTAACAGGCCTGATAACTGTCAAAGACATTCTGAAAAAAGAAAATTATCCCAATGAAGCTATTGATAAACATGGTCGACTTCTTGTTGCTGCAGCTGTTGGGATTACTGATGATGTTATTGATAGAGTCTCATCATTAGTGGATCATTCTGTTGATGCAATTGTGGTTGACACTGCCCATGGACATTCTAAAGGTGTTGCAACAGTTGTTTCAAAAATTAAAAACAAATTTGAAAATTTAGATGTTATTGCAGGTAATGTTGCAACATTAGATGGAATGAAATCTTTAGTTGATGCAGGCGCTGATGCAGTCAAGGTAGGAATTGGAGCAGGATCTACTTGTACAACTAGAATTATTGCAGGAATTGGTGTTCCGCAATTAACAGCAGTTTTAGATTGTAGAGATTATGCATTAAAGAATGGAATCTCTATTATTTCTGATGGAGGGATGCGATATTCTGGCGATGTGGCAAAATCTTTAGCTGCTGGAGCTTCAGTTGTTATGCTAGGTAATATGTTTGCGGGTACTGATGAGAGCCCAGGAGAGATAGTACTTTGGCAAGGGAGAAGTTATAAGTCTTATAGAGGTATGGGTTCAATACCTGCAATGAAGCAAGGTAGTAGTGATAGATATTTTCAAAAATATGAATTAAACTCAAAACTTGTACCTGAAGGGATTGAAGGCATGGTTCCGTACAAAGGGAAGTTATCAAATGTTATTTTTCAGCTTGTTGGAGGCTTAAGATCCTCAATGGGCTATACAGGTTCAAAAAATATTAAAGAATTTCAGGAAAAAGCTGAATTTGTTGAAATTACTAATTCAGGATCAAGAGAAAGCCATCCCCATGATATTAATATTACAAAGGAATCTCCAAACTACCAGAAACCAGATAATAGAAATTAGTAAGTTATTTATTTAGTACTTTTGCTAATCTAGATTTTTTTCTAGAGGCTTTGTTTTTGTGGATTACACCCTTGCTGGAAACTTTGTCAATAACAGATACTGCTTTTTTATATTGATCTTGTCTATTTCCTGATGGAGCTTCTTCTACAGCCTTAATTGCATTTTTAAGCATGGTTTTATAATGCTTATTTCTAGCATTAGCTTTTCTAGATTGTTTGACTCTTTTTAATTCTGATCCTTTTGCACTCATATTTACTTTATGTTTAGTTGTATTTGAGCAAGCAATTTAATATAATTATTT
>NHIV01000062.1 GCA_002170735.1 bacterium TMED198
CTAAGTCAGAAAAAAATTGAGATTCTTAATCAAGAAGAGTTTGATGATTTAGGAGATGATCTTTGCCCGGATATTTATGAAGATGGTGATGGTGCCTGTCTATGCAATTATGTTGTTAGCCCTGAATCTTGTACAATCACTTTTCAAGATTTTTGCAATACCAATGATAATTGTTTGGATCCAATTAATGAGGACCCAAATGGAGATAATTATTCTGATGATAATGAATATGGGACTCAAGCCGATGGAGAATGGAACTGTGAGAATGAGGAATTTCCTTCAATAGAAATTTGTGAACCTCCTATTGAAGATTATAACAGAGACGGTATATATAATTCTCCAGGATCAAATTATGATGCAGAAAATGATATTTGGACATGGAATGCAGGGCTTGAAAGTATATGCAATGGCTGCAATACGCTAAGAATTAAAGGTGAGCCATCTATTAATACAATAAAATATATTACCGTTGGTGTAAAGAACAATGACAGCGAGGATCCCTTAACAGGAAAAGTCCTTTTAGACGAATTAAGATTAACTGGAGTTAAAACTGAAAAGGGTACTGCATTTAGAGTTAAGTCAAGTATAGATTTTGCTGATTTTTCAAATATTAGTGTAAGTTACTCCAGGCAAGAGGCTGACTTTCATAGACTTGAAGAGCGACTTAGCAGTAATAGTAATAAAGAAAATATATTGATAACCAGTCGAATCAATTCAAATAAGTTGTTCCCATCGTCTTGGGGGTTAAAGGTTCCAATTAATCTTAGTTATGCAAAAAATGTATCTTCACCAAAGTTTAGAACAGGAACTGATATTATCGCTGGAGATATTGAAGATGCACCTGAAGATATTCAAACTAATGATGAGAGGTTAACACTTAGTACGCAATTTAGAAAAACTACAAGAAGTAATAATTGGTTTTTAAAAAGCACTATTGATAATGTGACATTAAATCTATCTACAGTTAAAAAGACTAAATCTACGCCTACTATAAAAAAAGAGAGTGTTGAAGATTTAGAAATTAAGGGCGATTACACATTCAAATTTGATAAAGAAAACTTTTTTAGACCTTTAACCATTTTAGAAGAAGCTCCAATTATTGGAAACTTTTTTTCAGAATATAGAATTTACTATACTCCGGAAAAAATTAGTACTAGCATAACCCTCAACGAACATGATCAGCTAAGTATTCAGCGAGTTGGGACAATAACTCCAACATATACATTTAATATGTCTAGAAAGTTTCAGGCAAATTATAGAGTTACGAAAAACTTTAAATCAAATTATTCAGTAAATATAGCCAGTAATTTGGATAAATATCAAAATAACAGATTTGGATTTCTTAAAGAGTTTGATTTTGGAGAAATAAAATCAATTGATGAAAAATTAACCAACACTTTTTCTCCTGATTATTTAAGGTGGTTAAAACCAACTATTAGCTACAACCCATCTTTTTCAAGAGATTTTGATTATTCCAAAGATGACCCATTAGTTGATATGAAAACAAATTCATCTTTCAAAAGCAGTATAAATTTTTCACCAAAAGATTTTATTTTATTATTTTATTCAGCAGGAAATAGTTCGTCAAGCTCTAAAAGATCACGTAACCGGTCAAGTTCTTCTAGGAGCAATTCAAAGATATATGAGTTTACAAATCCAACAATCAAATCAGTCTTAGGTTATATATATGATTATAGTTCTAAAATTACAAAAATTTCGGCTAACTACGATCTAACAGCATCTCATACTCATTCAAATTTGTTAGGAACTGTTGATCCAGGATTGCTATTTAAGCTTGGGCTAAGGGACAGCCCAGAAAACATTGATTTTTCAGATGGATCAACCTATACATATTCACACAAATATACTCGAAGCAGTAAAATTAATTCTGGGTTGAATTTAATGAAGAACTTTTTAGTCACCTTGGATTACAAAAACTCTAATACTTTAAATCAACAGTCATCAGGATCACCAACAGAGAACCAAAGTTCTAGCTTCTTTCCCTTAGGTCCAAGAGGGGACTCTGGTATTCCATTTGCAAATTGGAATATTAATTGGACTGGAATAGAAAAAATTAAACTTTATAATGATTTCTCTTTAGATAAATTTTTTAAAACAGTTTCAATTTCTCATAATTTTAGAGGTGATGTATCTAGATCATTTAGAGATAATAGCAGTATACCTGAAAACGAAAACTATACAAGATCATTCTCACCTCTTTGTAGTTTTACTCTAAAAACAAAGCAGAGAACAAATCCAATAGTTTATAAGTTGAATTTTGGAAACACAAAAAATATAAAAAATACAGGAAATTCAACAGAAATCACTTATACAGATAATATATCAACTTCAATTTCAATGCAAAATAAAAATGGGTTTACAATACCTTTATTTTTCTTTAGAGATTTTTATATTGAAAATAATGTAACATTTAACTTTAATGTAAATTTTGATCAAAGTAAAACCTTAATAAGCTCATTTATTGTTGATAGTGAGGAAGATTTTAATGAGCAGGCAAGTTCTTCAAACATTATGATTAAACCAGATATAACATACAAGTTTAGCAGATGGGTTAATGGTACAATTTTCTATTCTTATGGAATTTCAGATAATAAAACTACAGGGAAAAAGAAAGAACAAGATTTTGGGTTTGTAATAAACATAAAAATTACAGGATAATGAAGAGTCTAATTATATTATTATTTTTTTCTATTTTCATAGCTCAGGATGCAATGTTTTTTAGTGGTGAAAAAGCGATGTCATATTTAATCAAGCAATGTAATTTTGGACCTAGGTTTCCTGGTAGTGAAGGGCAATTAAAAACAGCCCAATATTTTGAAAAAATATTAAAAGAAACATCTGACTCATTATATGTAATGAATGAAAGAATAAAGCATCCATACTTAGAAAAAGAAATTCCATTAATAAACTTTTTTGCTAGATATAATATAAAATCTGATCAAAGAATTTTACTTATGGCCCATTGGGATACAAGAGAAATAGCAGATAAAGATGAAAATGAAGAAAATAGAGTTCTACCAATTTTAGGTGCAAATGATGGTGCAAGCGGTGTAGCTGTTCTATTAGAAATTGGAAACATATTAAAAGAGTTTCCATTGGAGAATATTGGAATTGACATTTTATTAGTTGATGGTGAAGATATGGGAAGAGAGGGAGATGCTGATAATTTTGGTTTAGGTACTCAAATATTTTCTACTAAAATACCCAGGCCACTTCCAATCCATGCTATTTGCCTGGACATGGTTGCTGATAAGGATCAAGAGTTTTTAATGGAACAATATTCTCTTATGTCAGATCAAAGACTTGTTAAGGAAATTTGGGATTTAGCTAACTATTTAGGCTACAATCAATTTGTATATGAGATTGGCCCTGCAATAATTGATGATCATTACTTTTTTAATAAAATAACAGGCATTCCAGCAATTGATATAATTGATTTTAATTATCCCAATACAAAGAAAAATTATTGGCATACACTTAAAGATATCCCTGAAAATTGTTCAGTTGAAAGTCTGAAGGCTGTAGGCACAGTTATTGCTACATATATTTACCATACAGATAGGACTTATTGAACAATGTATTCTGATAAACTAACAATTTATGGTGAGAAGGATATTTTAGAAAATGCTACTGCACATATTCAGGAACATCTGGAAGGTGTTGCCGAAGATGCTGCTCATTTTGATCTGTTCGTAGATAAAGACAAAATAAATACTGTTAAACCCTTAATTAAAAATCTATCATTAAAATACAAGTTTGATTTTAAATGGAGTAAAATAGAGCACAAAAACTGGCAAGATAACTGGAAAAAATATTTCACTACAATTGAAGTGAATAATTCTTTTACTGTTGTATCTGATTGGGAGCAAAGTAAAAAAGTAAATTCATTATTTAAAATAATTATTTATCCAGGAATGGCTTTTGGTACAGGTCATCATGAATCAACCTTTATGATATTAGATATATTGCCTGAGATCATTAAGTCTGGTAATAGTATTATTGATGTTGGAACTGGCTCAGGAATATTGCTTATTGCATCTATGAAATTAGGAGCTTCAAATGGTCTTGGTATTGAATATGATCCCGTTTGCAAAGAAAATTTTGAAAATAATATGAAGATAAATAATATTGGTAGTGAAGTTAGATTTAAACAAATAAGCTTTTTAGATCAATCTAACTATACATGTGATGTACTACTTGCAAATTTAAATAAAAATTTATTACTGAATTTTTTTGATACAGCAAAAGTTCTACCATCTCAGATAATTATTTCGGGCATTTTATATTTAGATCTTGAAGAATTAATGAAAAAAATCAACCAATTAAATTTGAAAGTTAAGCTATTAAAAAAGAAAAATGAGTGGATATGCCTGTTATTAGAAAAATAGTTTGGCTTATTTTGATTTTTTATTTTAGTGGATGTACTAATTCACTTGAGAATAATGATTCTAATAACCCTATAATTGAAAATATTTATTTTAATTATGATGGCAATGAAAGCAGGGTATACATTTCTTGCGATCTGTTTAACAGCCCAAATAATATTGATGACTACAGCATTGTATTTGAATTACATCAATCTTCAGAAACATTATTGCAGAACTCATTGGTTAGGCAGTTTGAAGTTAGTAATGGATCAATTATTTCATATTGGGGATCATTTGATCTTGAAGTTGAGTCAAATAAATTATATTTTTTAAAAGTTTATTTTTTAGATGAGTCTGGTATAACTATTTCATCTTCACGCTCATCTTCTAAGTTGCTTGGGAATTCTGCTCCTGAAATAATTTCAGTAAATGTTCCCTTATCTTTTAGTCTTGATCCAACAGATTGGCAAAATTTGATAATTAAATTATTTTATTGTGATACAGATGGCTGGGATGATTTAATTCAAGCTGAATATTATGTAAAGAGAAATTGGAGCTGCTTAGATGGATCAAGCCCTGTAATTGACTCAGATTATAATCAGTTCAGCTCCTCTCAATTATTTCAGATGGCAATAAATTCTTCCAATATAAATAGTAGCGATTGTACATACGAGTTAAATGCTATTTTGCAAATGAGACCACTTGATGGCTCAGCATTAATAGAAAATGGAGAGGAAATAATTCCAGAATCTCAATATGGATGTGGAATGGTAGGAGAGACTCTATTTAAATTTATTATTAGAGATAGTAAAGGTCAGTCATCTACAATTGATAATATCAAGATGGTAATTACTGAATGAAAAAGATATGTTTCATTTTACTGCTTTCTAATATGATGGGATCAAATTTGATAAATTTTAATTATGATCACAGTCTATTGAGTATTCCAGACCCTGATTTAGATACAGGTTTTATGGTTGAGGGTTTACCCGATAATTCGATTTTTGATATATCACCTTATAGTAGCATGTCAGTTCAAGGAGTATTTTTAGGAACTGGCAGTGGAATTGGTTTTGTTTATAAAGACATAGATTGGAAAATGAAAAAAATTAACAATAATATTTTTCCTTCAAATAGTGGCAACCCTTTTGTGAAGGTTTATCAAGATAAAAATTTAGTTATTTCTTCATGGGTTTCAGCGTACTTTGATCCTACAGAGCGTATATATCTTCCTAAGGGAGAAGGGATAACATGGTCATTTGACTTTGGGGAGACTTGGAATTTCAAAGAGCAATCTGTTGATGAAAATGAAGGTACTGCCTTTATTGATATTAATTGGGGTGGAAAAGCAGTCAAGCAACGAGCCATTACAACAGCTGTTTCAAATGTTTCTTATGATCTTGATATTCATTTGCTTAATGAAGAAGTGCTGCATGTATATACCGTGAACTGGGCTGGTAGTTTGAGACGTTTCAATTTATTTGATTTAGATTCTTCATGGGAGGTAGTTCCCATGCCAATGGATGANCAATCTCAGCTGACATATGAAATGATTGATGATNGCTATGAGGTTGATTCTCATAATGCAACNTCTGGNGGGAATGAGAACCATAAAGGATTTTCAGTTAAAGTTCAAAGTGATACAATTTGGGTTGGNACCTCAAACGGAGTTAATAAGGGNATTATCAANGGAGATTATGATATAGATTGGACTCANTATACNAAGCAAGATGGACTTGCAGGTGANTGGATTACTGGAATTGAAATTCAAACTTTTGAAGATAGAGAAAGAGTATGGTTAGTTTCTAGAACCTTTCCATATACNGCGCATGGACTTACGTACTCNGATGATGGAGGTTCAACATGGAACGCTATTTATTCAACCCGTGAGCTTGACCTATTTGGGAATCACATTTCATTTAACTCAGATTCAATATATTATTCTACTTCTAATGGGTTGTATGTTAATTATCTGAATAATAATCATTCCAATGTGGACTTTTGGGATCAATTTCATATTAACTCTGATAGTAATGGAGAGTCATTACTAGACAACAGAACCTATGGATCGCTATATTTTGATGAGCAGCTGTTTGTAGGGACATCTGATGGTCTNGCAATCTATAATTTTAANAATGGCGTTTGGGAAATATTAAGAAGCTTTGATATAAAGCCTTCAGGCCTCAGAGATGATTCAGAGTATTTTTCTGCATATCCAAATCCACTGTATATAGATGAACCTCATTATTCANCATCTAAGCAACAGGCAAGATTTTATGTNAAGGANGTAGGNTCTTCTTCNATGTNTATAGAAATATTTGATTTTAATATGGATAGAGTTAAGAAAATTAATCAAGTATATTCTATATCAGTCAATGAACATGAGGCCGTATGGAATGGTAAAAATGACTATGGCTTACAATGTGCCAATGGAGTATATTTTTGCAAACTATCAACAGAGGGCAATTATTACTGGACAAAACTAGTAATAGTTAATTCAAAATGAATTTTTTATTACTTTTACTAGTACTGGGATGCTTGCAAGCTGATTATTTAGGGGGGTTTGCCGCTTCATCTATCAGGTACGACTCCGATGCAAGAACACAATCGTTGGGAGGCGCAACATTGGCCTCTCCTTCACCAGGTTTTGTGCAGTTTTCAAATCCTGCATATTTGCATTATTCCAGTAAAATAGTAGTAGGTCTATCTTACTTTGATCTGCCATTAGACAGGTCTATACAGGTATCTAATTTTATTTATCCTCTTCCACCAAAGGCATCTATAGGAATCTCCTTATTTAGAGCAGGAACAGATAATATTTTAGGAAGGGATAATCAGAACAATATTACATCTAATTTTTCATCTTCTGATTTGATGGGAATGATATCATTTGGAGTTAATTTCAATAAGAAGATTTCATTAGGTATAAACATAAAAACAATGATTTCCTATATTGACATTGAAACGATTGAAGCAGAAAACTATTTTGGAAATGCTCTGTTGGTTGATGTGGCTGCTAATTATATGTTAAATAAAAAAATATTTTTTGCATTTAGAAAAAATAATATATCCCAAGGCCTAAATTGGAAATTAAATTTTGGAGATGCACGTGATCCAAGAAGCTACAATGAGATCGTTCATTCAATTAACTCAATTGGAGTTTCAATAAAGCCATCAGATTATTCAGTGATTTTATTCCAGCAAGATTTTTCCAACCCAACATCAAGTATATTGCTTTCTAGATTCAAAATGGGTGCAGAATTCTTGCACAAAATCAATTCATCATCTATAGCAGCATATAGAATTGGATTTAAACAAAAGTATGGCTTGCAATCCAATCAATCAACTGATAATATAAATTTTAATATTTATTTTGGTCTTGGAATAGAGCATTTAACTTATATCATTGATTATTCTTTAAATTTTGGCAATCAAAATGAAGGCTTTGGACATTTAATATCATGTACAAAAAAACTATAAAAATATTT